>JACMNN010000112.1 GCA_014378555.1 Burkholderiales bacterium
CACGCGTTTGTTTTGCAATGGCAGAAATTCCATGGCGTAGTACACGCCTTTGAGTCCGCGGCCTGGCACCGGCAGATCGCGTGGATGCTCAGCGCCGCCCGCAAGCACCACCGCGTCAAATTCCGCCTGCAATTGTGCCGGGGTAACGTGAGACTTCGCATCACTACCTACGCCTGCGCTCAGGTTTCCGTCGCCCACCATGACGGATGTTTTGAAGGTGACGCCCTCAGCTTCCATCTGCGCAATACGGCGATCAATGTGCGACTTTTCCATTTTGAAATCGGGAATGCCGTAGCGAAGCAGGCCGCCGATACGGTCTGATTTTTCAAATACCGTCACGGCGTGACCCGCTCGCGCTAGCTGTTGTGCCGCGGCCATGCCCGCAGGGCCGGAACCCACGACAGCAACCGCTTTGCCCGTTTTCGCAGCGGCAATTTGCGGCGTCACCCAGCCTTCTTCCCAGCCTTTGTCGATGATGAAATGTTCAATCGACTTGATACCCACCGCATCATTATTAATGTTGAGCGTACAGGCCGCCTCGCACGGCGCGGGACAGACGCGGCCGGTGAATTCGGGAAAGTTATTGGTGCTGTGCAGCGTGTCGAGCGCCTGCTTCCAGTTGCCGCGATAGACGAGATCATTCCAGTCGGGAATGATGTTGTTGACCGGGCAACCGGATTGGCAAAACGGAATACCGCAATCCATGCAGCGTGCGCCTTGCTGTTTCGCTTCGTCGTCCTTCAGCGTGATCACAAATTCGCGATAGTGATGGAGACGTGACTTGGGGGCCTCGGCGGCCTCGGTCAGGCGCTGAAACTCCATGAATCCGGTGATTTTTCCCATGATCTTCTTTGTTCTAACCCCCTCTCCCGCAGGCGGGAGAGGGTTGGGGTGAGGGTGGTTGGTGTTGAGGAAATTCCAGGTTAAAGATGGTGCCGCACACACCTTCACCCTGACTCTCCCCCGCTGGCGGGGAGAGGACACAAAACCTATTTCGCGACGGTCTCTTTAGTTGCCGACTTAGCCTTGATCGTTGCCGCATACATTTCAGCCAGCGCCCGCTTGTACTCATGCGGGAACACTTTAACGAAATGCTTGCGCTGCGTCGCCCAGCCGTCGATGATCGCCAGCGCAACCGTTGATCCGGTGTAGCGCAAATGCTTGTCAACGAGTGTCTTAATCAGCGACTCATCGCTCATGTTGCGATGACGCTGGCGGCCCTTGCCTTGCGCAATCAACTCCTGCTCGATACCGGTTTGCTCTAGCTCAGAAGCCACTGGCTCAAGGCTGACCATCGACACATTGCAATGCTTCGCGAACTGGCCGTGCGGGTCGTACACGTAAGTCAAGCCACCCGACATGCCGGCCGCAAAATTGCGACCGGTGGCGCCGAGCACTACGACCGTGCCGCCGGTCATGTATTCACAACCGTGGTCTCCTGTGCCTTCCACCACCGCCGTTGCGCCTGAATTACGCACGGCGAAGCGCTCACCAGCCACGCCGCGGAAAAACGCCTCACCTTCGGTGGCGCCATACAGCACCGTGTTGCCGATGACGATGTTGTCTTCCGCTTTCGCCGGGCACTTGGCGTCCGGGTAGACGATGATGCGTCCGCCTGAAAGCCCTTTGCCGGTGTAATCGTTGGTCGCGCCTTCAATTTCGAAGGTGACGCCGCGCGCTAGAAACGCGCCAAAGCTCTGCCCGGCAATGCCTTTGAAGCGCGCGTGGAAGGTGTCATCCGGCAAACCAGCGTGCTGATATTTTGAAACCACTGCGTGCGACAGCATCGCGCCGACCGAGCGGTTGTGATTGCCGATGACGAATGCGGCCTCGGTTTTCGCGCCGGACTCCAGCGCCGGTTTTGCCGCTGCAATGATCTCGTGATCGAGCGCGCCGGCCAACCCGTGATCTTGCGGTTCGACGTGGTAGCGCGCAACGTCCGCAGGCATCTTCGGCAGATAGAACACTTTGGAGAAATCGAGCCCTTTTGCCTTCCAGTGATCAATGCCGGCCTGCATGTCCAGCCAGTCACTGTGGCCAATCAACTCGTCAAAGGTGCGCACGCCCAGCTTGGCCATGATTTCGCGGGCTTCTTCGGCAACAAAGAAGAAGTAGTTCACCACATGCTCGGGCTGGCCGTTGAATTTCTTGCGCAACTCCGGGTCTTGCGTGGCCACTCCCACCGGGCAGGTGTTG
This sequence comes from Burkholderiales bacterium, assembly GCA_014378555.1. GTDB lineage: Bacteria > Pseudomonadota > Gammaproteobacteria > Burkholderiales > Casimicrobiaceae > Casimicrobium. The sequence goes on from JACMNN010000112.1 coordinate 2,197, forward strand.
AGATGACACTTGCGCATCATGATGCAGCCCTCGACCACCAGCGGTGCCGTGGCGAAACCGAATTCGTCAGCGCCAAGCAACGCACCAATCACCACGTCGCGACCGGTCTTCATCTGACCGTCGGCCTGCACCCGAATCCGACCGCGCAAACGGTTTAGCACCAGCGTTTGCTGCGTCTCGGCTAGGCCTAATTCCCACGGCGTGCCGCAATGCTTGATCGACGAGATCGGCGATGCGCCAGTGCCGCCATCGTGGCCAGCAATGACGACGTGATCGGCCTTGCATTTGGTCACGCCCGCAGCCACGGTGCCGATGCCAATTTCACTCACCAGCTTGACGCTGATGCTGGCCATTGGATTGGCGTTTTTCAGATCGTGAATGAGCTGTGCGAGATCTTCAATGGAGTAAATGTCATGATGCGGCGGTGGAGAAATAAGTCCAACTCCGGGCACCGAGAAGCGCAGTTGTGCGATGTATTCGCTGACCTTGTGGCCGGGCAGTTGACCGCCTTCGCCAGGCTTCGCGCCCTGCGCCATTTTGATTTGAATTTGATCGGCGCTGGCGAGATATTCCGCTGTCACGCCAAAGCGACCCGAGGCGACCTGCTTAATTTTTGAGCGCAGCGAATCACCTTCAATCGCTTTCACCGTGTCGCCGACGCGGTGCGCACCCAAGCGTGATTGCATCGTTTCGCCCTTAGCCAGCGGGATGTAGCGCTTAGCGTCTTCGCCACCTTCGCCGGTGTTTGATTTGCCGCCAATGCGGTTCATGGCGATCGCCAGCGTGGCGTGTGCTTCAGTCGAAATTGAGCCGAGCGACATCGCACCGGTGGCGAAGCGCTTGACGATTTCTTTCGCTGATTCGACCTCTTCAAGGGGCACCGGCGTGCGCTGGTCAAATTTGAAGTCGAACAGGCCGCGCAACGTCTTCAGTTTGCCCGTCTGATGGTTAATCAGCGCGGCGTATTCTTTGTAAGTGCTGGCGTTATTGGCGCGCGTGGCGTGCTGCAACTTGGTGATCACCTCGGGCGTCCACATGTGCTCTTCGCCGCGCGTTCGAACGGCATATTCGCCGCCCGCGTCGAGGAATTCTGCGAGCACCGGATCGTTGCCGAAAGCGAGGCGATGCAGGCGCATCTTCTCTTCGGCAACCTCGAAGATGCCAATGCCCTCAACGCCGCTGCTGGTGCCGGTAAAGTACTGATCGAGGAACGCAGAATTAAGGCCAACCGCCTCAAATATCTGCGCACCGCAATAGCTTTGATAGGTCGAAATGCCCATCTTCGACATCACCTTATTGAGGCCCTTGCAGATCGCCTTGACGAAGCGCTTTTCGCTTTCGTACTTGGAAATTTGCGGCACGATATCGGAGATTTGGGTGAGTGTTTCCAGCGCCAGGTACGGGTGGATCGCCTCCGCGCCGTAGCCGCCGAGCAGCGCGAAGTGGTGCACTTCGCGCGCTGAGCCGGTCTCAACCACCAGGCCGGCGGAGGTACGCATGCCGGTCTTCACCAGATGCTGATGCACTGCAGACGTTGCCAGTAGTGCCGGAATCGGCACCCGATCAGCCGCAACAGCACGATCACTAAGAATCAGCACGTTGACGCCGAGCTTGATGTTGTCCACCGCCGCAGCGCACAGGCTGGCAACCGCAGCCTCAATGCCTTCTTTGCCCCAAGCGGCCGGATAGGTAATGTCGAGTTCTTTGGCCTTGAACGCGCCACTCGAAAACAGCTCAATGTGGCGGATACGCTCCATATTCTCGCTGGTGAGAATCGGGTGTTGTGCCTCCAGCCGTGCTTGCGGCTCGGTCGTGTCGTGGCCCAACAAATTAGGCCGCGGGCCGATAAAGGTGACCAATGACATCACCAACTCTTCGCGAATCGGATCAATTGGTGGATTGGTTACTTGCGCAAACAGCTGCCGGAAGTAGTTGTAGAACGGCTTGGCCTTGTTCGACAACACCGCGAGCGCAGCGTCGTTGCCCATCGAGCCGGTGGCCTCTTCGCCGTTGGCGACCATTGGCGTGAGAATGACTTTTACGTCTTCCTGGGTGTAGCCAAATGCCTGTTGACGATCAAGCAGTGAAACAAGCGACTTCTCGGCAGGTGCGGGCTCCGGCAAATCTTCGAGGAACACCCGGGACGTCTCAATCCAGTCGCGGTACGGCTTGGCAGTGGCGAGCTCGCGCTTGAGCTCTTCGTCATCAATGATGCGCCCCTGCTCCAAATCGAGAAGCAGCATTTTGCCCGGCTGCAAGCGCCATTTCTTGACGATTTTTTCTTCAGGAATATCAAGCACGCCCACTTCTGACGCCATGACAATCATGTCGTCATCGGTCACCACATAGCGCGCTGGGCGCAGACCGTTGCGATCTAGCGTTGCGCCGATCTGGCGGCCATCAGTAAACGCCATCGCCGCCGGACCGTCCCATGGCTCCATGAGTGCCGCGTGGTACTCGTAGAACGCGCGACGGTCTTCATCCATCAGCGCATTGCCTGACCATGCCTCTGGGATCATCAGCATGGCGGCGTGCGCCAGCGAATAGCCGCTCATGGTGAGCAACTCAAGGCAGTTGTCGAATGACGCCGTGTCTGACTGACCGTCATAAATTAACGGCCACAGTTTCGGCAAATCTTCGCCCAATACGCTCGATGCAATGGCGCCTTCGCGAGCACGAATCCAGTTGCAGTTGCCGCGCAAGGTGTTGATTTCGCCGTTGTGGCAGACCATGCGAAACGGATGCGCCAGATCCCAGGTCGGGAACGTGTTGGTCGAAAAGCGCTGATGCACCATGGCCAGCGCGGTGACCAGCATTGGGTCTTTCAGGTCTAAATAGAACGCGCCAACTTGGTCAGCAAGCAACATGCCCTTGTAGACAATGGTGCGGGTCGACATCGACGGCACATAAAACTCTTTACCGTGACGCAGTTTCAGCGCCTGAATCGCGTGGCCGGCGCTCTTGCGAATGATGTAGAGCTTTCTTTCCAGCGCGTCCTGATCCATGTTTTTGGAACCACGACCGATGAAGACTTGCCGAATGATCGGCTCGATGGCTTTAACGCCTTCGCTGAAGCCTGAGTCATCGACTGGAACGTTGCGCCAGCCCAACAGCACTTGTCCTTCTGCCGCAATTGCCCGCTCTATCTCCTGCTCGCAAGCCATGCGTGAGGCGGGCTCTTGAGGTAGAAAAACCATGCCAACGCCATACTGGCCGACAGCGGGTAGCGTAATCTTGAGTTTGCCGCATTCACGACGGAAAAACGTATCGGGCACCTGAATCAAAATGCCCGCGCCATCGCCCTGCAACTTGTCGGCACCAACCGCGCCACGGTGCGTCAAATTCTCCAGAACCTTGAGGCCCTTGACGATGATGTCGTGGCTCTTGCGCCCCTTAATGTTGGCGACAAAACCCATGCCGCAGGCGTCGTGTTCATGTTTGGGATCGTACAGGCCTTGTGCGTCAGGTTTGTAGGGCGTTTGCGTGTCGGACGTTGGCATTTCTTTA
>JACMNN010000016.1 GCA_014378555.1 Burkholderiales bacterium
CGGCTAAAGCACCTAACTTGCCTTCTGTGCTTTCGCCAAAAAACAAAGGCTACCCGCGCAATTGGGGCCACCTACGTTTGATTCATCTTCGCGCTGCAGCCTACGTTTGCCAGGAGCAAACTTGCGGTGTCCATCACTTCGCGGAAGGCTGGCGACACTTCGACGGCGCGTTTACGGAAGGCTCGCCCAACGACGACATTCCCGGCGCAAGGTTCATCACCATTCGATTGGCGCTGACTCATTTAGACGACCCAACGCCGTCAAACTGCAAAGCTACAAACTTGCGGATACGCTGCCAACGTTGCCACAATATGGCCGACGGCGTCATGCGGGCTCGAAATGCGCGCAAGACGCGTCATGCCATGCGGTCGTTGGGAGAACTGTTTTGAGTTTTGAGCGCGGTGTTCTCGACGTCCGCGATTGAGAGTCGTTTCAACTTCGAGCTGGTTGTCGCAGCCAATGAATCCGGATCAGAAGCTCTCCATCCGCCTAGCGTAGGGTGACCGCCGAGAACTTCGTCCTCACTGATTTAGTGTCAGCTTTTCGTCGAGAAACTGCTGCACCGCCTGAAAAAGTTGCATGCGGTTCTTCTCCATGATGATGGTGTGTGTGCCTTCACCTATCTCGACATATCGCTTGTACGGCGCGTTCGTCAATTTGGCGAAATAGGCATGGAGCATGTAGCTTGGTGTGTCCGCGTCCCACTCAGCGTGTGCGAGAAAGGTCGGCACGCGAATGCCGGCGGGGTCGTATAAAGCCTTGCCCGCGCCCCAATATTCGCGTCCGTCTTGCACCACACCATTGGGTGCACGCAGCACCGGAGGTGTTTGCTTTGCACCGACGGGGTCGGTCGCGAAAGTGGCGTCTGCCCAGGCATCAAACCAGCCCGCGGGGATCAAGTCGGCCTTCTTGTCTTCGGGCACATTGGTGAGCCAGCGGCCGAGTGCTGCGTCACGCGACACGCTGCGGTACGCGCCAATCTTTCCGCCAGTGTCCGTGAGTGACGCCGAATTGCGAATCCACTGCGGCGCATAGAGCACCAATCGATTAACTTTGTCATTGTTCTGCGCCGTGTACCAACCCATGGTGGAGGTGCCCCACGACCATCCGAGCAAATTGATTTTTGCGACGCCCCGGCGTTTGAGGATGAAGTCCACTGCTGTGCCCACATCTTTGACCGCAGTCGCGGTGCGTACGATCGGCTCATTGTCTGCGGCTGGTTTGTCCATCTCAACCGGTCGGGTCGATTTGCCGTACCCGCGCAGGTCAACCAGATACACGTCATAGCCGTGCTGCGCGATGTAGTCCATCCAAGAAAAGCCGTTTAACTTTAGGTCAAACGCAGTCTCGGACGGATAGGTGGCGCCGTGCACATAGAGCAGTATTTTGTCGGCAGGAAAGGCGTTTATTCCGCGAGGATGTTTGTTCCGAACATACAGATTGATGCCTGCATCTGCCGTCGGCACGGTAAATTCTTCAGTGACCAGCGGCGTGTCGGGTGCAGCATTCGCTGCGAGGCTCAACATCAGCGGTAACGACACAAGAATCGCGCGGAATATCGCATTCATTTTTTCTCCACAAATTGATCGGGGCGCTGCGCACAATGTGTGCGCTCGGACACCCGTCACGTTACACCGATTGAACATGCTGTTGCGCGAAAGCGGCCGACCCATCGTCGAAAATAATTTTCATTAAATCGACCGCCAAAAAGAAATCTATTTTTCGTGCGTCGAAGTGGTGGTCGGATAGTTATCGGGCCGAACACGTCGCGTACCGGCTTCACCAGCGCGCCGTAAAAATGAGAAATTCCGTGCCGACCAGGTTGCATCGAACGCGCCGTGCTGTTTTGTCTCAACGCGCAAGAATCGAGTTACGTGCCAGCAGCGTAGTCGCCCCAAACAGGCTCCGTGAATCAGCCAATAATGATGCGCTTAATCACGCAACGAAATGTTGACAGGATCATTTTGATAAGCTCGATCTTGGTTATCACCATCGTGATGGGTGGCCAGCAGATCGCGTCGATAGGAAAGATTACTCAAGTGCAAACGCAGTACCTCCAGTTCCCGCTCGCCGCCGCCAACGCGATGATCCTGCTGGCAGGGTTTTGGCTGTTGGCGCCGCTCTTTGCGCTGCGTGGCGTCTCGCTGCGCGGGTTCTACAAACTTGCCGAAGGTCTCGGTAAGGTCGCCGCGATAAAGCCAGCCTGAATGCAGCCGGTGACACCTTGTTTTAATGAAGCCCGCGCCATGCCCGCCACCTTGCTGGTCATCAACCCCAATACGTCGACGTCGGTCACCGATCTGCTGCAGCGCCATGTGCAGGCGCGCCTCGGCGTGGCAATGCAAGTGCGCAGCGTGACCGCGCGATTCGGCGCACCCTACATCTCGTGCGAGGCCAGTTACACAGTGGCTAATCACGCCACGCTCGATGCGTGGGCGGCAGCCGTTGCCGACGGACAGCGACCCTCGGCCGTGTTGATCGGCTGCTTCGGGGACCCCGGTCTGTTCGCGTTGCGCGATGGCGCCGGCGTGCCGGTCAGCGGCTTGGCCGAAGCAGCCTTTGCGGCGGCGGCACGGCATGGCCGCTTCGCCATCGTCACCGGCGGTGCGCGCTGGAAACCGATGTTGGAGCGGCTCGCACACGCGCTTGGCCATGGTCTGTCGCCGGACGGTCGCTTGGGGCTGGCCGGCATTCACACCGTGGCGCCGAGCGGCGCGCAACTCGCGGCCGATCCGGTGGGCGCGCGACGCTTGCTGGGGGAGGCGTGTCGCGCCGCTGCCGAGCGCTTTCACGCAGACGCCGTGATCCTCGGCGGCGCGGGGCTGGCCGGCATGGCGGTCGACATTGCGGCCAGCGTACCGGTGCCGCTGATCGACAGTGTGACGGCGGGGGCCGAATGGGCCGAGCAAGTGACGCGGACCGCAAGCGCTGCAGCAGGGCATGCGGATCGTGTCGTCGCACCGGCCGGCTTCGGCATCGTTTGGCACAACGTTTCACCGGATCTGGCGGCGCTGGGCTGAGCACCTCACTCGCCATATAGCGCTCATTTGCGTTCTCCCTTTTAGATTTCCTTTAGTTGCATTTTTTGCGACCTTTACGAACCCGTTGCGATCCCTGCGTCCGGCTGTCCGATCCATCTGTCACCAACCGCTTGCCTACGAACTTCATCATGACTTCATCCACTCCACTCTCCTCCGCTTCCGCCGCTAGCGCGCTTGATCCCGAGGCGCTGATTAACGAGTATCTGCGACGCCACATGATTCCCGACCCAGTCGCGGCAGCCGAGCTAGTGACGCCCGACATGCAAATTCGCTTCACCGGCAACCGCGCGATGCGCAGCCCGGCCGAGGCCACTGCCTTCAACGCGGGGCGCTATGCGTGGGTAAAGAAGCGCATTGTCGCCACCGAAGTCGTGAATGGCGGCACGGCGGACCAAACCGTTGTCTACAGCCGCGGCACGCTGTACGGCGCCTGGCCCGATGGCACGCTGTTCGAAGGCAACCGTTATGTTGATCGATATGTGGTGCGCCATGGCCGCATCAGCGAGATGGACGTGTGGAATGACAGCGCGGAATGGCTGCTGCTGCGTGCCGGAATCGCAACGCTATGACCGCCGCGCGCTGGCTTGGCAAGTTGCCGCATCACGATCGTTTCGACTACCAGCCGATCACGCAGCGGCCCGACTACGTCTGGCCGAACGGGGCGCGGCTGGCGGTGTACCTGGGCTTCAACCTCGAGCACTTTGCGTATGGCGACGGACTCGGTGCGCGCATCGGGCCGGCCTCGCCCGAACCCGATGTGCTCAACTACAGCTGGCGCGAGTACGGCAATCGCGTCGGTGCCTGGCGCTGTCTGGAACTGTTCGACGCGCTCGGCCTACCGACCGGCGCGCTGATTAACACGGCCCTGTACGACCATTGCCCAGAGTTACTGGCGGCGTTGGTCGCGCGTGGCGACGAGCTGATTGGCCATGGCCACAGCAACGCCGAGCGGCAGGGCGATTACGACGCCGACGGCGAGCGCGCGCTGCTGCTGCGCTGCCGCGAACGCATTGCGCTCGAGAGCGGCACCTCACCCACCGGTTGGCTTTCGCCGTGGATTTCAGAGACTGCGGCAACGCCCGATCTGCTGGCTGAGGTCGGCTACCGCTACACGCTCAACTGGTGCCATGACGATCAGCCGACGCGGCTGCGCACGCGCGACGGTCGGGGGTTGTGGGCGGTGCCCTATCCGCAGGAGTTAAACGACATCCCGATGATCATCGCGCGGCAGATGGACGCGAAAGACTTCGCCACCATGGTGATCGACAACTTTCACGAGATGCAAGATCAGTCGCGCCAGCAGCCGCTGGTGATGGGCTTGGCGCTGCACCCGTACATCGTCGGGCAACCCTACCGTTTGCGGCATCTGCGGCGTGCGCTGGAAGTGTTGGCCGCCGCGCGCGACGCCGGACAGATCTGGTTCACGACGCCGGGCGCCATCTGCCAACACGTGGACG
>JACMNN010000017.1 GCA_014378555.1 Burkholderiales bacterium
CATTGTTTGCGCAGCAAACACTACGTCAACGTGGTGATCGCGGGCAAGCATCCGTCGCCGCAATGGCTGGCGATGGACGCGGCGGTTGCACACGCTGAGGCGGGCGTGGGCATTTGGCACTGGGCAAGTAATGGCGTTGATGGCGATGGCGGCGTCGAGCCAGACGTGGTGATGGCCAGTGCGGGTGATGTGCCAACACTTGAAACGCTGGCTGCCATTTCCATCCTTCGACAACATTTGCCGGAGTTAAAAATTCGTATGGTTAACGTGGTTGACCTGATGAAGTTACAGTCAGACTCCGAGCATCCGCATGGCTTAACCGATGCCGCTTTCGACCAAATATTCACCAAAGATAAGCCGATCATCTTCGCGTTTCACGGCTATGCGGGGCTTATTCACCGGCTCACCTATCGACGGAGTAACCACGCAAATTTGCACGTTCGCGGCTACAAGGAAGAGGGCACTATCACCACCGCGTTTGACATGACGGTGCTTAATGAAATTGATCGTTTTCATCTCGCAATAGCCGCCATCGATCGCCTGCCACAGAGCAACGAAAACGGCGCCGGCCTTCGCCGTGATTTGCGCTACAAACTCGAAACGCACAAGGCCTACATCGACGAGCACGGCGAAGACATGCCTGAAATTCGTGAATGGAAATGGCAACATAGGGCACTATGACCGAAACCGTTGCCATACCTCTGAAAATCCACCTGATTCGCCATGGTGAAACCGAGTGGTCGCTATCCGGACAGCACACCAGCCGCACCGACATTGCATTGACCGCACAGGGAGAACAGCAGGCGCGCGAATTGGGACAGCGGCTGCGCGGCATCGACTTCACGCGCATTTTCACCAGCCCAAGAAAGCGCGCGCAGCAAACCTATGCGTTGAGTGGATTGACGGGCGTCAGTGAAATTGAGCCCGACCTGGCGGAGTGGGATTACGGCGATTACGAAGGCCAGCGCTCGGCCGATATTCGCGCGGCAAGACCCGGCTGGAATTTGTTTCGCGACGGTTGCCCGAACGGCGAATCGCCAGCGCAGGTCTGCCAACGGGTGGATCGGTTCATCGATCGCCTGCGCGCATCAATCGGCGATGTCGCCCTGTTTACGCATGGTCATCTGGGCAGCGTGATCGCGGCGCGGTGGATTGGCTTGTCGATAACAAACGCCGAAAATCTGCCGCTGGCAACAGCCTCACTGAGCGTGCTTGCATTTAAAGCCAACAATGCTGGCGTGCCCGTCATTGCGCTTTTCAATTCGCGCTAAGAGACCACCATAAAGTGCGTTTGACACAAGCCGACGCTCAAGCGTTAAACGGCACCACCGGTGCAATCGGATCGAAATCAATCCAATCTCCGGCCACAATATTGCCTTGCACCTGTCCAATGTCCATGCCGTTGTAGGTGCGCAGTACCTGACACGCCAGCGCCCGCAGCGCATCGGTGTCGGCCACCACCGCCACCAGCATGCCTGACTTGCGGGGCGGCGCTATGGGTGCGGTAACTTCCGATGCAGTCGTAGTTTTGGGATTGGCTTGGTCATCTTTAATGCCGTCGAGCACTCCGTACAGCGACCCGATCCAAGCGCCCATGCCAGCGCCGGCAACCACAGCCGCAGGCCCAAGAATCGGCAGCGTGGCAAGGCCGGTGATCAAACCGACCGAGCCGCCTACGGTGGCCGCAACCGCCCCAGCGCCGGTCGCGTTCTCCATACCCGGTGACTTCATCTCGTCGCCACCGATGGGATACAGGTCATGCTGACCCGGTGTGCCCACGTAAAAAGAGGTGGTTTGATTTGCTAAAAATCCCTCAGCCTGCAGCGCAGACGCCGCAGCTAGCGATTCAGACTGTTGCTGAAATCTAGCGGTAATGATGGCACTCATATCCAACTCCTAACAGTGGCTGTGATCTTATAAAGGGCGGCTCAGTGCCCGGCACTGTCGGCCGGCCGGCCCGATTCGAACAGAAACCACGTTCGCCGCTCGCTCTCGTCAATCCACACCTCGATCAGGCTTGCAGTGGCGATGTCCTCGTGTTCTTCGCAGACGCCGTGCGCTGCTCGTAGGCTCGACACCAGCGTTTTGTTGTCTTCGCACAGCTCGGCCAGCATGTCCGACGGATCGACGTAGTCGGCGTCGTTGTCTTTAACGCGTTGCAGGCGTGCAATGTGACCGATGGATCTGAGCGTGGTGCCGCCTAATTTGCGAATTCGCTCAGCCACAGGGTCGGTCATTGCGTAAATTTGCTCGGATTGCTCGTCGAGCAGCACGTGGTAGTCGCGAAAATGTGGCCCGCTCATGTGCCAATGAAAATTTTTGGTTTTCAAATACAGCGCAAACACGTCGGCCAGAATGCCGTTCATGGCGGCGGATATATCGCGCACTGCTTCTGGGCTCCGGTCGGTGGGTGTTCGTAGGGGCAACATCTGTCGCGCCTTTGCGCTCATGGAATCCGGCATGTTTGGCGTCTTTTTCATGGTGACTTTTTTCCGTACGGTTGAGGGATATGCGGCCCGACGCGGCTGCGCGAGGGCAGTTAAACAGCTCGTTTCAACAGCTACCTTCGGGACGGCGTAATGTCAAAACGTTAAGTAGCAAAGATAACTTTGAAGGTCCGTTCCAGAGGTCAGACAAGCGCCCGCCGCGGCGTCATCCACAGGCCTGATAGTGTTCATGCTCACAATGATGAATGGCCGCGCAAAAACCCTGATCCTGTCAACATTTCGTTGAGTGATTAAGCGAATCATTAAAGGCTGATTCGTGGGGCCTGTGTTGCAGACATTTCCGCGCTCATTGAGGGTGAGATATTTCGTTGGTTTGGGGACATTGACTCAGTCATGTCCTCGCATAGTGGGCTCGGCTCCCGATTAAAAATAGTGGTGTTCTCGAATCCTGCAGGCCACAAACACCCAGCCTTCTTTTGTCCACAGGTACGTAATGTCGGAAAGCCACACCTGATTGGGCGCTCGGGCGTGGGTGTGCGTGAAATCCTGCTCCAGCAGATTCGGCGCGATGGGCAGCGTGTGTGCCGAATCGGTCGTGAGCTTGTACTTGCGCCCCGCTTTGGCTTTCAGCCCCAGTGCCCGCATCAGCACGCGTACACGCTCATAGCTGCCCGTGTAGCCGTGCTGCCGACAGAGTTCTCGGTACAGACGCGGCGCGCCGTATTTGCCTTTGAAGGCGGCGAATTCACGCCTGATTGAATCGGTCAGCGCATCGCGCTTGACGGCCATTAACGAGGCGGGACGATTCAACCAAGCGTGGTAGCCCGCCTGCGTCACGCGCAGCACACGGCAGATCACCGGCAGCGGAAACTCCCCCACCAAATCGCTCTCGATGAAGGCCTATTTCACAGGCTTCCGCGAGCGAAAGCGGTTGATCCGCGCACCAGTAGGTGCGCAGCTGCTTTTTTTAAGATGGATACCTGCATCTTTAACCGTGAGTTCTCCGCCTTGATGCGAGCAATCTCGGCTTGCTCGGGAGACACTGTGCGGCGCCCTGCATCTTTGGTCAATGCGCCGGTCTGGTACTGCTTCTCCCACTGCTGCACAAGCTTCGGCAACCGGTCAAATTTGGCGCCCGTTTGCGTGAACGCGAGGTTTTCCGCTAACTTGTGCCGAACCACTTCAGCCTTGGACTCCAGCGTAAACGCCGGACGAGCGAGTTTCAATTTGCCGGGTTTGTTTATCTAATTCCATCTCAATTTACCGTTCTCTAAGTACGCAACGGACATCCTACAGGTTCACAGGTTCTTGAGTATTGATAGCAAGTATTCGAACGCAGCGCGAGGCCGAGCAACGGTCCTGCTACGAAATTGCTTTGACGCCCCAAATCGGAACGCTCAAGAAATTTGATGATCGAATGCTAACTTTGACTACGGCACTTGTGCAACTCCTAGGATGGAGCCGCTAAGTGTCTAATCCTGTTGTCGATGCCAAGCGCATAACTGTGATCATGCCCGCCGGTCCCTCCACATGTACTTCAACGCAGAGAGTATTTTTTATGATGCAACACGACAATCCCGTATGGCTTATCACCGGGTGTTCAACTGGCTTCGGACGCGAATTGGCCCGACTCATTTTGGCGCGTGGATGGCGTGGCGTGGTCACCGCACGTGATCCATCAACCGTAGCAGATATTGCTGCCGGGCATGAAAACCAGGCCCTGGTGCTTGCGCTTGACGTGACCCAGCGGGCGCAGATTGCCGACGCGGTCGCCGCAGCCCAGCAGAGATTTGGCCGTGTTGACGTTCTCGTCAATAACGCAGGATATGGCTACCTCGCGGCGATCGAAGAAGGTGAGGAAGCCGCCGTGCGCGCCATGTTCGAGGCCAATGTATTTGGTCTCATCGATATGACTAAGGCCGTGCTGCCGATCATGCGTGCTCAAAGTAGTGGCTTGATTGTCAACGTCTCATCGATCGGTGGCCTCACCAGCTTTGCCGCCACCGGCTATTACCACGGCAGCAAATACGCGGTGGAGGGTATTTCGGAATCGCTCGCCATCGAGGTCAAGCCGCTTGGCATTGACGTGATGATTGTTGAGCCGGGCCCGTTCCGGACGAACTGGGCCGGGCCATCAATCAAGCAATCAGCGACCCGCATTGACGCTTACGCAGCAACCGCAGGTGAACGGCGCAAGCAGACAGAAGCTCGCAGTGGTAAGCAGGCGGGCGACCCGGTCCGCGCTGCTCAGGCGATCATTGATGCGGCGCTGTCGGACACGCCACCGCTTCGCTTGTTGCTCGGCAAAGCCGCACTCGATCTCGCGCGCAAGAAGCTGGATATGATGAAAAACGACTTCGACACTTGGGAGTCCACCACGCTCGGCGCTGACTTTCCACCCGGCGAAGGCTGAGGCGCAGCCCCCACTTGTGAGCTTCCCCGCTAGGAATGAAGGGTAGCATGCAAATTTAGAAGAAAGGCTGACTCCGGGTCGATGACTCGCTCGGCCTCACAGACCGAAGCGTAAGATTTAGTTTCGGGAGCGCTCTTTTTTCAGTCCAAGTGGTCAATACAATGAATAATCGGTTGTTGCTAGGGGCGCTTTCTTCGCTGGCTGTTTGTCTCACGCCTTTTGCCCATGCTTTAGAGGTTTCTCGCGCAGAAGCTTTGCAAATAACGACTGCAGCCGTTCAGCCTGCGATGGAAAAAAATCAAATCCCAGGCGTTGCTGTCGGACTGATTTTTCATGGCCAAACCTACGTTTTTAATTACGGCATGGCATCAGTCGAGGGTCAGCACCCGGTAACTGATGCCACAATTTTCGAAATTGGCTCTGTCAGCAAAGCTTTTACTGCCACCCTGGCCACCTACGCAGAGACCCGTGGACATTTAAAGCTTTCCGACATCGTGGCGAGCTATCTTCTTGAACTTGAAGGTACGGACTTCGGCCAACTGCAGCTCTATCACCTCGGCACGCACACAACTGGTGGATTGCCCCTGCAAGTACCGGACAATGTTCGAAATCAGGAGCAACTCCTGAGTTATTTTCGTGCCTGGAAGCCGAATTACAAGTCGGGCGCGGTGCGCACCTACGCCAACCCAAGCATTGGCACCTTAGGTCTGATTGCAGCAAAGAGCATGCGTCAAGACTTCAGTGCCGTCATGAGCGATAAAATTTTCCAACCTCTTGGACTAACAAGCACCTACTTTAGTGCCCCTGCCGCGAAGTTAACAAGCTATGCGTTTGGCTACACGAAAGACAAAGCGCCCGTTCGAGTCAGTCCGGGCATGCTTGCTAATGAGGCTTACGGTGTGAAGACCACGGCCACAGACCTGACCCAGTTTCTGAAGGCGAATATGAACATGCTTCCGCTTGGCAGCACACTACAAACCGCTTTGGACAACACCCGTAAGAGCTACTTTCAGGTTGGCGCTATGTCGCAAGACCTAGTTTGGGAGGAGTATGCGCTGCCCGTTGATTTGCAAGTGCTGCAAAAAGGCAACTCCGGCGCGATGATTTACAACCCCATCCCCGTCGTTGCGAAAATTCCGCCAGCAGCCCCGCGAGCGAACGTATGGGTCAACAAGACCGGCTCAACCAACGGTTTTGGTGCCTACGTTGCTTTCGTTCCCTCAAAGCACTTTGGCATCGTCGTGCTGGCCAACAAGAACTATCCGAACGAGGAACGCGTGGAGATTGCTCACAGAATCTTCGAGGCGCTCGCTAAATTGCGAGTTATCTCAAGCGTAATCCATAGCGACAGCATTGACAGAAGTGGCCCCACAAATTTAGACAAAGGGTTTAGGTGGGAACATGATCCTGTCAACATTTCGTGGAGTGATTAAGCGAATCATTAAAGGCTTATTCGTGGGGCCAGTGTTGCAGACATTTCCGCGCTCATCGAGCGTGAGATGTTTCGTTGGTTTGCGGACATTGACTCAGTCATGTCCTCGCCTGATAGGCTCGGCTCGCGATTAAAAATAGTGATGTTCTTGAATCCTGCACTTGCTGCCATAGTCGCCGCCAAGCGTTGCGCCTCAAACTCGCGTCGAAACGCCCGCGTTGATTGCCAGTTCAGGGATGAACGCATCCGCGTGGTGTTGTAGAACCCTTCGATGTAGCCAAACACGCAGCGCTTGGCTTCTTCCCGTGTCTCAAAGCCCCGCCCGTGCGTCCCGTCGACCAATTCATCCGGATCGTGGACGCCTACATCCGCTGGTATAACGAAAAGCGCATCAAGATTTCCCTTGGCTCACTCAGTCCGCAGGAATACCGGGAGAGCTTAGGCATTACGGCATAAACCAGTCCAAGTTTTACGCCGCACCCCCATTCGTGGCTCTGAAGCGCGAACCAGCGCAACGTTCTGCAACAAATTACGCTAGCGCCTCAGCCAATTCTGTCTCCAGCGCTATCCGCGTTGACTCTTCAGCAAGCCTGCCGCCAGACACTACAAAGATGTCTTCGGCGCGCGCGCCTAAGGTGTTGATGCGGGCAGTTTGAATGGCGACGTTGCGTTGCGAGAGTATTTCGGCGATGCGCGCGAGTAGGCCGGTGCGGTCGGCGGCGACGATTTCGAGGACGAAGCGCTGCCCCTGTTCATCGCCTGTGATTTCGATGGTCGGGGTGATCGGAAAGTGTCGCTGTTGGCGCGTAGCTTTGCCGAGTTGGGCCGCCTTAAGCGGATTAGTTTCGGTGAGCGCTTCGGTGATCGCGTGTTCAAGCAACTGTCTCACGTCGCGATACGCCTGACTGGCAGAGTTTGCATTCACGACGGTGAAGGTGTCGATTGCATAGCCGGTTTTTGAGGTGTGCACGCGGGCATCAAGCACCGAAAAATTAAGCCGCGCCAACACGTTCATGGTGCGCGCAAACAGCTCGGCTCGATCTTTGACGTAGACCATAATCTGCAGGCCGTCGCCCGAGGGCATGAGCCGGGTGCGCACCATCGGTGTGTCGGTGTCGAGCCGGAAGTACAAGTTTCTGGCATGCCACGCGATCTCGTCGGCGCTGTGCCGTTGCAGATAGACCGAATCGAGACTACGCCAAAATTTTTCAGCACGATCTACGTCAACCGCGTAGAGTGCCAACAACCGGCGAGCCTCGACCAGTCGGTCTGCCAGCGCATCAAACACGCTGTTTTCGCCCGAGGCCGTGAACACTGAGCGCGTGGCGCGAAACAGTTGCTCCAGCAACCGCGCCTTCCAGTTATTCCAAACCTTGGGGCTGGTGCCGCGAATGTCGGCGACGGTGAGTAAATACAGCGCGAGCAAGCGTTTTTCGCTGCCCACCAATTGCGCAAATTCGTGAATTACGGCGGGGTCTGAGATGTCCCGTTTCTGCGCGAAGCTTGACATCGTTAGGTGGTGTTCAACCAGCCATGCGACCAACTCAATGTGCTCCAGCGGCAGGCCGAGCTGCGTGCAATAGTTGCTCGCTTCTTCCATCCCCAACTGCGAATGGTCACCGCCCCGACCTTTGGCGATGTCGTGAAAGATGCACGCGAGATAAAGCAGTTCCCGCTCGGGGAAATCCTGCATCAGCTCGCTACACAGCGGGTATTCGTGCGAGTGCGCCGGATCAGCAAAACGGCGCATGTTTCGCAACACCATCAGGATGTGCTGATCTACGGTGTAAACATGAAATAAATCATGCTGCATTTGGCCAATAATGCGCTGCCAGGGCGGTATGAGTTTGCCCAATACGCCCAGTTCATTCATCGCCTTCAGCGCGTGATACACGCCGTGGCCGCTGCGCAAAAAATCGACGCACAGCGTGCGGCAGGCCTCAGTGTCGAACGCCTCTTCGGCAAACGACTGCACCGAGCGCACGATGCCACGCCGCAGTTCGGGGGTGAAGCCCGAGTAGGCACGATCCTGGAATTGCAGCCGAAACGCTTGTAAAATTTCAATCGATGACAAGTTTGATCCGCGCGTCATGAGATCAAGTTTGCCGTCGCATGCCGCGAACGGTGTGCCCGTAATTAGCACCTTCGGCGCGCTGCGATTGCTGGTCAGCGCGTCAATAAGAATGTCGTTGAACAGCCGCAACTCGCGCGCCGATTTGTAGTAGCGCTTCATCAGCACCTCGGACGCGCGCAGGCCGCCCGACGCCGCTACGTTCAAGCTTTGCGCCATGCTGTTTTGAAGCTCGAACACCAACCGGTCTTCACGACGTCCGGCGAGCAAATGCAGACGCGCGCGCATGAACTTCACTTGGGCATAAGCGCTGGTCAGCGCGACGCATTCACGGCGATTTAACAAACCCTGACCCACCAGCGCGTCAAGCGAAGCCACGCCGTTAATCGCGCGCGCCAGCCACAGCACCGTCTGCACGTCACGCAAACCGCCGGGGCTTTCCTTGACGTTGGGCTCTAGGTTGTAGGCGGTGTCCTCGAAGCGGGCATAGCGTTGTTGCTGCTCGAAGCGCTTAGCTTTTACGAAGTGTTCCACGTCAAATGCTTGCTGCCAGCGTTGATCGAGTGCGTGGCTGTTGCCCATCGCGCCCACGATACTGCGTCGCTCCAAAAGTGACGTCGCGACCGTCACATCGGCGTGCGCCTCGCTGATGCACTCTTCAACGCTTCGTACGCTGTGGCCAACCTCAAAACCCAGATCCCATGCTTCGCTCAGAAAGCGCTCGATGCCGGGGATGGAGGCGACATCGGCGCCGTTATGCAGCAGCAAAATATCCACATCCGAATGCGGAAACAACTCAAACCGCGCATAGCCGCCAACGGCGAGCAGGGTCATTTGCGTTTGATGCAGGTCGTGCTTGTGCCACTGCTGAATCAGCACGTCGTCCACGGCCAGCGCATGCGCTTTGAGCGCCGCGTCGATGTAGTCCACCGATTGCAACGCATCAAACAGCAGTGAACGATGCGCCTCGTAAGTTCGGCGCAGTTCAGCGAGCGATGCTGGCATCTAGTGCGGGGCGACTAGGGGGGCGGCGGCGAACCGGCAGACAGCGTGGTCACCTCGAAACCAGTGTCGGTGACGAGAATGGTGTGCTCCCACTGGGCCGACAAACTGTGGTCCGCGGTCACCGCCGTCCAGCCATCAGCGAGGGTGCGGATACCGGGGCGACCGGCGTTGATCATGGGCTCGATTGTGAACATCATGCCGGGCAACAAACGCATGCCGGTGCCGGGCTTGCCGTAATGCAGCACCTGCGGCTCTTCATGATATTTTTTGCCGATGCCGTGACCGCAAAATTCGCGCACCACGGAAAAGCCCATCGGCTCAACATAGCTTTGAATGGCGTGACCGACATCGCCGAGCGTTGCGCCCGGTTTGACCACGCGAATGCCGCGCCACATCGCCTCGTAGGTAGCCTCGGTCAGGCGTTTGCCCGCGATGGAGGGTTTGCCCACGTAGAACATGCGGCTGGTATCGCCGAAATAGCCGTTGACGATCATCGCCACGTCGATGTTGACAATGTCACCGTCTTTCAACTTTTTGTCGGTCGGAATACCGTGACAAACTACGTGGTTGACCGAGGTGCAGATCGATTTGGGGAACGGTGTGTGACCGGGCGGCGTGTAGTTCACGTTGGCCGCGATGCCTTTTTGCGTGTCAACCATGAACGAATGGCACAGCGCGTCGAGCTCGTCGGTGGTTGCGCCAATCTTTACGTACGGCGTGATGAAGTCAAGAATTTCAGCCGTTTGCCGACCCGCAACACGCATGCCCTCGATATCTTCTGGGGTTTTAATATTGACTGACATTAGTCGCCACGCAGCAATTCGTTAATGCTCGTTTTAGAGCGGGTTTGCGCGTCGACCTGCTTGACGATCACGGCGCAATACAGACCGTATTTGCCATCGGCAGAGGGCAGGTTGCCGGCAACCACTACCGAGCCCGACGGCACGCGACCGAAGCTGACCTCGCCAGTGGCACGGTTGTAAATTTTGGTGCTTTTGCCGATGTAGACGCCCATGCCAAGCACTGAATTCTCCTCAATAATGCAGCCTTCCACCACTTCCGAGCGCGCGCCGATAAAGCAGTTGTCTTCGATGATGGTGGGATTGGCCTGCAACGGCTCGAGCACGCCGCCGATACCGACGCCGCCCGACAAATGTACGTTCTTACCGATTTGCGCACAGGAGCCGACGGTCGCCCAGGTATCGACCATGGTGCCCTCGTCGACATAAGCGCCAATGTTTACAAACGATGGCATGAGGATGACGTTTTTGCCAAGGTAGCTACCGCGGCGCGCCACTGCCGGCGGCACCACGCGAACGCCAGTCGCTGCAATTTGTTCAGCCGTGAGGTGCGCAAATTTGGTTTGCACCTTGTCGTAAAACGTGAGGTCGCCCGCTTGCATCACGGCGTTTTCTTGCAGGCGGAACGACAGCAATACGGCTTTTTTAATCCACTGATGGGTGACCCATTCGCCGTTGATTTTTTCAGCAACGCGCTTGCGACCGGTGTTTAGGTCGCCGATGATCGATTCAACAGCGTCGGCGACTTCTTTCGGCGCATTGGTAGGGGAAAAATTGCCGCGGTTTTCCCACGCGGCGTCGATGATACTTTGCAGGGCTTCGCTCATTTTTACTTCTACTCAGATTAGGCTGCGACGCTCACGCGTGCAGCACTGTGACTCAAAAATTGGCACATACGGGTGACGGCCTCGTGGCATTCGTCAAACTCGGACACCAGTGCGATGCGGATATAGCCGCAGCCTGGATTGACACCGTTGGCGGCGACGCGCGACAGATAGGAACCCGGTGTGACGGTGACGCCGGTGGCCTCGAACAAGTCGCGGGTGAAGGCTTCGTCGTCGCCGTTAAATTGCGCCGGGATCGGCAGCCACCAATAAAACGCCGCTTCGGGCATGGTCACGGGCAAATGTTTGGCAAGCAGTGGCGACAGTTCGCGAAATTTTCTAGCGTATTCGGCGCGGTTAGCCACCACGTGCGCCTCGTCGTTCCAGGCGAGAATGCTGGCCGCTGCAACGATGCCGGACATAGCAGAGCCGTTGAATGAGCGCAGGTGCAAAAACTTGGTGATTAATTCAGCGTCACCCGCCACAAATCCGGAGCGTAAACCGGGCGAGTTGGAGCGCTTCGACAAGCTGCCCATTGCAACCAGTCGCTTAAAATCGGTACGTCCGAGTTCAGCTGCAACCTGCAACCCGCCTACGGGCGCGTTGCCTTCTTCAAAATAAATTTCGCTGTAGCACTCGTCGGCGACCAGCACGAAGCCGTAGCGATCACTTTTCTCAAACAACCACTGCCAGCGCGCTCTTGTCGTGATGGCACCGGTGGGGTTGTCGGGCGAGCAGACAAATACCAGTTGCACATCGCGCCATACCGCGTCAGGGATGTCGTCCCAAGCATGTTCGCCGGATTGGGCATTGAAATTGACGTAATACGGAGTTGCACCGCACAGCGTGGCTGCCGCTTCGTACACCATGTAGAACGGGTTCGGCACCAGTACCAGCGGCCGTGCAGCGCGTGGATCAACCACGGTTTGGGTGAACGAATACAGCGCTTCTTTGGTGCCCACTACGGGCAGCACTTGCGTCTCAGCATCAAGTGCGGGTAGCGAGAATCGATTTTTGACCCACTTAGCGATACTTTGGCGTAGCGCGACTGAGCCTTTGGTCGGTGGGTATTGCGCGAGGGTGTCGGTGTTTTGACCAATCGCGTCGCGGATAAACGGCGGCGTTGGATGCTTCGGCTCGCCAATCGAAAGATTGATCGGTTTCAAGCCCGCAGGCGGTGTTGCACCTTGAAGCAGGCGCGCCAAGCGGGTGAAGGTGAATTCGTTGAGTTCGGTGAGATAAGGATTCAAATGGATTCAGGGCAAAATCGCTGTTCTCACTCAGAAAAACTTTAGCGAAACAACGAATAGTGAAGCACAGGGCAAAGGAGAATTATAGGCTGGAGCAAGTCGCAACAACACTAGCCATATTGTGCGCTGCGGCGCTGTCAGGTTGGGCCATCGCGCTCGCGCTTACGCTGTGGGGCGACGCACAACTGGCCAAACTTCCGCCTTGGAAACCGTTTGCGCTGTTGCCGCCGATCATCGATAACGTCAGCGTTGCCGGCCCCGTGCAGGTCGGCAGTTCGCGCTTGGTGGGCGTAGCGGGCAATCGCGCCTACTTTATGACTGGCAGCGGTGGCGCGTCGCGTTCATTGTCGTTGGCCGCTGGCGATGCGCTGCCTTCGGGCGAAAAAATTGTCCGCGTCGATCGGGATGCGGTGGTGATGACCGCCGCTGGGCAAGAGTCGCGGGTTCCGGTGTTTGCGCTGCGTGCTGATCCCGCCAAAAAAGTGCCATTAGCTGTGGCCGCTGCCAGCAGTCCCGCAAGCACCGCGAACTGCCGTTTGAGCAGCGCGGATCGCGGCGCGGCAGTGTTTATTGAAGCGAACATGGTGAAAGCGCTGACCGCCGAGCGGGCAACCTTTGCTCGGATGTTTGATCCGCAATCAGGCGCAGGCGGCATTCGCGCAAGGGGCACCGGTGGCACCACTGCGATGTTTGCTATTTTGGATGGCGACGTGTTGTTGCGCGCTGATGGCCTGCCCATCAAGTCGTCTGACGCCATCATCACCGATGTGCTGGCGCGGGTCGAGCAGGGCAATTCAGTGGTCGTCGAGGGGGAGCGCGGCGGCGTGCCGCGGCGATGGGTGTATGCGCCGTCTGCGTGCAAGATTTAAATCGCGTCTTCGGCGCTAAGCAGGTTTAGCAACGCCAGCGGCTGATCAATCTCGTGGTGCGCGCCCCACGCGCGAGCCACTGCAAGATCGGGCACATAGCCGTAGGCCGCCAGCACTGGCGTCATGCCCGCTGCAAGGCTAGCCTTAATGTCGCTCTCACCGTCGCCAACGAACCAGCAACGGGTCACGTCCAATTTGGCGTCGGCTGCAGCGCGCAGCAGCGAGGCAGGATGGGGCTTGGGCGTGGGGGTGCTGTCTCCGCAGAGCACAATTGCCGGCGAAAACGCGCGATCGCGCAGCAATTCGTGAATCATCGGCTCGGCGAGGCGCGAATGTTTGTTGGTGACGATGCCCCATTGGATGCCACGCCGTTCCAGCGCGATTAAAAGCTCGAGCACGCCTTCAAACAGGTGGCTTTTGCTTAGTTTCCGCTGGTCGTAAATCGCCAGAAATCGCAGCCGATGATCGTCGTATTGATGATGCTCAGGCGACAGATCAAGCCCCGCTTTGAGCAGGCTGCGCGCGCCGTAAGTGGCGTACGGCCGAAGCGTTGCGTATGGCAGCTCAGGAAAACCCAATTCCGCACGCAAATCGTTCATGGCGCCCGCCAGATCAGGCGCGCTGTCGACCAACGTACCGTCAAAATCGAACAGTACCGCGGCCGGATTTTGGCTAACAGCTTGTTTCATAAACGCCCGTTTTTAATGGGCATAGACGCGTGAATAGGTGTTTGTCGACTTGTGGTCATTATTAATGCTGCGCCCAAGCTTAATAGGCGTTTAAATATAAGGTTGTTGCTCAAAACTTTGCGTTTTTTGCGATTAATGCGTGCAACGCCAACGAGCTAAAAACAGCCGCGTTGCTCCACGACGTTACCTGATCCGCCGCCGCCGCAATGGGCAGCCATTTAAACGCCACATGTTCTCGTGCAGCCAGTGTCGGAGTGCGCTTTTCTGCAACGCAGACCGCAAAACAGCGTTCGCGATTGTGCGTGGTTTGCGGCGGATAGCGATGCCGCCAGTGCGGATAGATTTGATACACGTTTTCGTAACCGAGATCGACCACGCCACCATGTTCGTGGGCACGAATGCCGGTCTCTTCGAATAGCTCGCGCTCGGCAGTTTCAGCGAACGTTTCACAATCGTCCTGAGAGCCTGTCACGGACTGCCAAAAACCTGAGAAGTCGGCGCGTTCGATCAACAACGTTTCCGCTTTCGGGGTGACGATGGCAACCAGGACCGAGCGCGGAATTTTCAGCGGTTTGATGGCGGTCAAACCAGCACCACACGAAACGTTTTGTCGTGCTCGCCCCACCACACGCAGCTTTCATCGAAAATTTCGAGCAGCGTTTGCCAGTTTTCGCCGAACCGAGTTGCAGCGTTACTGGTGTCGAGTACCAGCACGGTGGTGCTGTCAGATTTCGCCCAGTCGGCGTCCATCAAACAGTCGGCGAGCGCGTCCCAATTGTGGCCAAACTGCTTCGGCAATTTAAGCCCGACAGCCAGCGCCTCGAGCAACGCTTTTTTCGAGCGCACGCCTTTCAGCTCCACCCGAAGCGTCACACCAGAACGAAGATCGTGAACCGCGTTTTTCATAAAGTTCCGGATGCGCTAAGGCGCGATGCATTTGAAGGATTGGTAGTGGTCATCGCTGTAGTAGCACTGATCGGTTGACCGCTCGGCACCGCCGCATACGATGCGCCGCGCGCCGCGATTTTTCACATTCGGCGTGCGCACCGTGTATTCGCGGTAGTAGCCGCGCGTTTGCTTCGGTAAGATGCGTTCGCGATTGCCAAACTGAATACCATCACGATTGCTGGCGAAGGGACCGCCCGCCGCAATCAGCGCAAGCGTGTCTTGGCCTTGTTTGGGCAGATCTCGCACGGCTACCGTTTGGCCTACAGCGCAACTGGAGGTTCGCGCCTCGGCTATGGACGCAGTGAACAGTGCGAGCGCGGCAAGGCCGCTCGCGATTGCGAGTTGAAGAGGGTGTTTCATATCCTATTGCTCCGGACGTTAACGCAGCGACAGAAAGGTGGTTTCTAGGCACTTGTTTTGCACAACATCCATTCCGGCGTCGCGCGCGACTTTGGCGGCGTCGTCGTTGGCCACCCCCGACTGCATCCACAACACTTTTGGCAACGGCGACATAGCGGCTGCGTCAACTGCAACGCTGAGCATGTCTTCGCTACGGCGGAAGCAGTCGACGATGTCGACCGGCTCCTTTATGTCGGCAAGTGACGCCACGCAAGGCTCGCCGAGAATCAGCGTGCCTGCGTATTGCGGATTCACCGGAATGATGCGGAAGCCGCCGTCCTGCAGCACCGAGGCCACCTCAAAACTAGGGCGATCGGGCCGGTTTGACATACCGACCACGGCGATGGTTTTGCTGGTTGCAAGCAGCGCTTTGAAGTCCATCAGCGCACGCGCCGGAAGGAGGAGATTTGGTCGTTCATGCCTTGCGGAACATCACTGTATTGTCCCGGTCCGAGGATGAAACATTGACCGCGATAGTTCGAGTCTTCGCAAAATTGCCAATTGCCCAGACTGATGAAAATGGACGATGCTTTGTCGTTCATGCCAGAGTTGCCAAGGTCAGCCACATCGCCCACCGCGCGCAGCGTGTTGCCACGGAAATTGCTGTCCGCATACAACCAAACCGGATGGCGGCTGCGCGGCGCATTGGCGTCCATCATCGTGTAATTCTGTCCGCCAGGCGTCAGCCCACTCCAGTTTGGGTCGCCCCCGCCCACGCGGCGTATGGATGAAATTGATTGATCCATTTGTGGTGGCAGCCGACGATAGTCGCCGGGGCCAAACACCATGCACGAGCCGCCATAGTTGCGGTCTTCGCAGGCTTCCCAGTTGCCGCCGGAAACACGCATTGATTGAATGCGGTCATTTAAGCCCGAGTTTCTCAAGTTGTCGACGTCGTCATTGAGTGTGAGCGCCTGACCCCGGAAATCGACGTCAGCGTACACGTCAACACGCGTTCGACCGCCCGGAGCGCCGGGCGGATAAGGCGCGGGTGGATTGTTGTTGCCCGAGTTGGCAATCACGCCGCCAGCGATGGCTCCGATGATGGCGGCAAATGGATCGACCTGAACTGCAACGGGTGGTGGTGGTGGCGGCGCTGGCACGGGCAGCGGACGCGGTTGATCGAGCACGCGCGCGCTGACGATGCGGTAGTTCAGCTGCGCGCCCAGGTCGTTGTATCGTCCCGGCGGCAGCGCCTGACAGCGGCCGCCAAAGTTGTAATCGGTGCAGATTTCCCAGGTCCCACCGGTCACGATGGCCGATGCGGGGCTACCAATCGGGCTTCTGCCTTGATCGAAATCGGCCACGTTTTGCTCAATGGTGTTGGTGCGGCCGCGGAAATCGCGGGCCTCGAACACTTGCAACCGTGCGGGGCTGTAGGTTACGGCAGGTTGCGCATAAGTCACGTCGCGCACCGACTGAATGGTGTCGGCATAGCGATCGCCCAGCTCGCGGTAGTCGCCGGCAGTCAAACGGCGGCAGTCGCCGCTGAAGTTTGGCCCAGTGCACGCCTCCCAGACACCGGTTTCGACGCGAATCGAGCGCGCTGCGCCTATGGCAAGGCTACCCTCGGAGCGGTTCACCCGCGCCGTGGCACCGGTGAAATCGCGGCCACTGTAGAGAAACAATTCCGCAGCAGAAGCCGCTAACGGGCTGGCTAGCGTGGCTATTGAAAGGACTGCGTAACAAACGCGATATCTACTTTTTTGAAATTTCATGCGGCCTCCGAAAAAATTATGGGCACACTGTGCGTTGGTGCAGAACAGTGACAGAAAACGCTGTTTAGAATAACCACGTTGACATCAATCACTTAATCCGCGCACGGCACGGATATCCCTAAGCGTAGCGCAAGCGGGCGCTGGTGCGCCAAAGCCTATTCTGAATGATCGCCTTTCTGCTTCGCCGTCTTGTGCAATCGATGCTGGTGCTACTGGCAATGAGCGTGCTGGTGTTCGTGGGCGTGTATCTAATCGGCAATCCGATTGACATTCTTATTAGCAGTCAGGCAGATCAAGCCGAGCGCGAACGGGCGATTGTTGCGCTGGGGCTTGATAAATCCATCTGGTCGCAATACGGCAGCTTCGCCGTTGGCGCCCTGACCGGCGATCTTGGCAAGAGCTTTGCCCATGGCGTGCCAGCGCTAGAGCTCATCATGACCCGGATGCCCGCCACGCTTGAGCTGGCCTTGTCCGCGATGGTGATTGCTGTGGGTTTAGGTATTCCGCTGGGACTGATCGCTGGGCTCAAGCCCGATGGATTTATCGGCAAAACGATCATGGCGGCATCCATTCTTGGCTTTAGTTTGCCAACCTTTTGGGTGGGCCTGATGCTGATCATGCTGTTCGCGGTGTTTTTGGGCTGGTTGCCTTCGAACGGACGCGGCGAAACGGTGGATTTGTTCGGTGTGCCGGTGAGTTTTTTGACGCCTGACGGCTTGTTGCATTTAATCTTGCCCGCAGTAAATCTAGCGCTGTTCAAGCTGTCGCTATTGATTCGGCTGACTCGCGCGGGTGTTCGCGAAGCCATGGCAATGGAATACGTGAAATTTGCGCGCGCCAAAGGGCTTTCCAACGCCCGTATCGTGGGGGTCCATGTGCTTAAAAACATCATGATTCCGATCGTTACGGTGATCGGACTAGAGTTCGGCTCGGTGGTGGCGTTTGCCGTGGTCACCGAAAGCGTGTTTGCATGGCCGGGCATGGGTAAGCTGCTTCTTGATTCAATCAACGTGTTGGATCGCCCGGTAATCGTTGCCTATTTGCTGATCATCGTCAGCTTATTTGTGTTCATCAATCTGTTGGTAGATCTTGCTTATTCGGCGCTTGATCCGCGAGTGCGGCTTGCCGATGCGGGAGCGCATTGATGCGCGAAGCGTCCATCTGGCGAGAAAAAGTCGCCGATTTCGCGGCGAGCCGGATTGCGCTGTTTGGCCTGGCGTTGTTGCTGTTGATCGTGCTGGCAGCGCTGGGCGCGCCGTGGTTTTCAATGCAAAACCCCTACGATTTGGCGCAACTCGACATCATGGACGCGCGCCTGCCGCCGGGCAGTATTGGCGCCGAAGGGCAAACGTTTTTAATTGGTAGCGATGAGCAGGGACGTGATCTTTGGTCGGCGATTTTGTATGGCCTACGCATCAGCCTAGGTGTCGGCGTGATATCTACCTTGATCGCGGTGTCGCTGGGGCTGGCGGTGGGACTGATTGCCGCCTATCGCGGCGGTCGCTGGGACAGTGTGATCATGCGTGTGGTCGATATTCAACTGTCGTTCCCGGCGATTCTGATCGCGCTGATTTTGCTGGCTGTGTTGGGGCAGGGGGTGGGCAAAATTATTGCGGCACTGGTGACCGTGCAATGGGCCTATTACGCACGCACGGTGCGCGGAGCAGCGCTCGCCGAGATGAGCAAAGACTACATTGCCGCCGCGCAGGGTTTGGCGCTGTCACCGGCGCGAATTGTGTTTAACCATTTGTTGCCAAACTGTTTGCCGCCGTTGATCGTGGTGGCCTCGGTGCAAGTGGCGCATGCCATCGCGCTCGAGGCGACGTTGTCGTTTTTAGGGCTCGGTCTGCCGATTACCGAGCCGTCGCTAGGACTGCTGATTGCCAATGGCTACCAATACCTGTTGTCGGGAAAATATTGGGTGAGTTTCTTCCCGGGCGTGGCGTTGCTGCTGACCATTCTCAGCATCAATTTGGTGGCGGATCAATTGCGCGACGTGCTTAATCCTCGGCTTGCGAAGTGAGTCCTGCATGAGTGCATTGTTAGAGGTCAAAGGCTTAAAAACTTACTTCGCCACCAAGTACGGTGAGGTGCGAGCTGTGGACGACGTGAGCTTTGCGGTTGGCGAAGGCGAAGTGTTGGGGATGGTGGGTGAATCAGGCTCTGGCAAGTCGGTGACAGGTTGCTCGCTGATGGGTTTGGTTGATGCGCCCGGTCGAATCGTGGCGGGCTCGGTCAAGCTGCTCGGCCGTGAATTGGTGGGCCTTGCGGAACGTGATTGGCGGGCCTTGCGCGGTCGCGATATCGCAATCATTTTTCAGGACCCGATGTTGACGTTAAACCCGGTGCTGCGCATCGATACGCAAATTATTGAGGCGATCAAGGCGCATGCGGACGTAAGCAAAGCACGCGCTCGCGAATGGGCGGCTGAGGCGCTGGCAGGCGTCGGCATTCCGTCGCCAGAGGAACGGTTGACCGCCTATCCACATCAGTTTTCGGGCGGAATGCGGCAGCGCGTTGCCATCGCAATTGCGTTGTTGCACAATCCAAAACTGTTGATCGCCGATGAGCCCACCACGGCGCTCGACGTCACCATTCAGGGGCAAATCTTGGCGCAGGTGCAAACGCTCGCGACGAAAATGAAAACAGCCGTGATCTGGGTCACGCACGACTTGTCGGTGGTCAGCGGTTTGGCGCATCGGATTGCCGTGATGTATGCCGGACGCATTGTCGAGGAGGGCCGAACGAGCGACGTGCTTGCGCATCCGGCGCATCCCTACACACGTGGCCTGCTGCGATCGCTGCCTTCGCAAAATAAGCCCGGAGAAACGCTGACCCAAATTCCCGGTGCGCCGCCGCGATTGCTAAACGAGCGGGTTGGCTGCTCGTTTGCAGCGCGTTGCGATCGGGCACAGGCTCTGTGTGCAGAGGTTGATCCGGTCAAGACCATCGTGGCTGAACGTGCCTTTCGCTGCCATTTCGCTCTGCGCCCGGAGTCGCCCGCATGAGCGAGCCGTTAGTCGTTGTCGATCACGTCTCGCGCCAGTTCGCCAAGCCATTGGGTTGGGCCGAGGCGCTTGCCAACCGGCTTGGCAGCGATCATCAACCAGTGGTGGTGCATGCGCTGGATGATGTGACGCTCACCATTGCCCATGGCGAAGTGCTCGGTATCGTGGGTGAATCAGGCTGTGGAAAAAGCACCCTGGGTCGTATCGTTGCCGGGTTGTTGCCTGCGTCTACGGGAGCGGTGCGCTTTGCGCCCAGCGGCAGCAACGCGAAGCTAGCGCGGCAGATGATTTTTCAAGACCCGTCTGCCTCACTCAATCCGCGCCTGCGTGTCGTCGATCAAGTCGGTGAAGCCGCTGTAGCGCATGGCTTGGTGAAAGTGGCTGAGATGCGCGACTATGTGGCCGTTTTGCTGGCGCAGGTTGGGCTGGATGCGTCTGCCATGTCACGCTTTCCGCACCAGTTTTCAGGCGGTCAGCGCGCCCGCATTGGCATTGCCAGGGCGCTCGCCGTGAAGCCGGAATTGCTGGTGTGTGATGAATCAGTCGCCGCGCTTGATGTGTCGATCCAGGCGCAGGTGTTAAACCTGTTTGCCGAGCTCAGAGCCTCGCTAGGTTTGACCTACATGTTCATTAGCCATGATTTGGGCGTGGTGCAATACCTGAGCACGCGCGTGGCGGTCATGTACTTGGGCCGGGTGGTCGAAATCGGCCCAACCGCGTCGATTTTTGCGGCGCCCAAGCATCCGTACACCCAGGCATTGCTAGAGGCGATGCCACGAATTCGCACCGGGCAGCAAAGTTTTGCGGTGATTAAGGGTGAGGTCGCCTCACCCGTCAATCCACCGTCCGGCTGCCATTTTCATCCTCGCTGCCCGCGTGCCGATGCACGGTGCGCATCGGTCGCGCCGGTCGCTGTGCTGCGCGGTGAGGTCCTGGTTGCATGCCACTACGCATAATTTTTTGAACTGGAACACACTATGAGCAAACCCGAGCGCTGGGTAATCGGCAACTGGAAGATGAACGGTTCGCTGGCTAGTAATGCTGCGTTGCTGGAGGCGGTGCGCGCTCAGCCTGCGCCCGCGGTCAAGGTAGCGGTTTGCGCGCCTTTTCCGTATTTGCACCAACTGCAACAAGCGCTTAGTGGCAGTGACGTGCAAAGCGGCGCACAGGACGTTTGCGAGCAGGGCGCTGGAGCATACACAGGGCAAGTCAGTGCGGCGATGTTGCGCGAATTTGGCACATCGGTGGTGCTGGTGGGGCACTCTGAGCGACGTCAGTTTAATGCTGAGAGCAGCGAACTCGTAGCAGCGAAAGCCGCGGCCGCATTGGCAGCCGGCTTGACGCCGATTATCTGCGTGGGCGAAACGCTAGCTCAACGGCAGGCAGGTCTTGCTGAAGCGACGGTGGCGGCGCAACTCGCACCCTGTGCTTCGCTGTTTGCTGCAGCCAGCGCCAATGTCGTCGTCGCGTACGAGCCGGTGTGGGCCATTGGTACCGGTATCACGGCAACACCGGTCGAGGCGCAGGCGATGCACGCGTTTATTCGAGCACAACTAATTCTGATCAGTCCATCGGCGGCAAGCGTCAGCGTGTTGTACGGCGGCAGCGTGAAAGCGTCGAACGCGAAAGAGCTGTTTTCGCAGCCGGATATCGACGGCGGATTGATCGGTGGCGCGTCACTAGTCGCGGCAGATTTCCTATCCATTGTTTCCGCCGCCGCCTAGGCTATGAAAAACTGTCCGCGCAATGTATAATCGTGGGCTATGGAAATTTTTCTACTCGCAGTACATGTGATCGCCGCCGCATCAATTTTGGTGCTAGTGCTGCTTCAGCACGGCAAGGGTGCAGACATGGGTGCCTCGTTTGGTACCGGCTCGGCGGGCAGCGTGTTTGGTGCTGCCGGATCGGCTAACTTTTTAAGTCGCGCGACAGGCATCGCTGCTACCATCTTTTTCGTAACGAGTATTGCGCTGACCTACGTCGGCGCGCATCGCACTACCAGTGCTGGTGGCGTGATGCAGGGCGTTACGGGGGACCCGGGCAAAACAGAGCAATCTGTTCCAAGCGCGCCTGTGGTTCCGGCTCCGCCTAAGTCTGATATTCCGAAGTAACGCAGTAGGGTAATTTTTACAGCCGTCGTGGTGAAATTGGTAGACACGCTATCTTGAGGGGGTAGTGGCGAAAGCTGTGCGAGTTCGAGTCTCGCCGACGGCACCATCGAATAGAAGTCCCGGTAGATTTAAGCCGGGTTACAGGGAGGGCGGGCCGCATGTTGTGCTCCGCCCTTTTTTTGGGAATTTTTGAGTCATGTCACTAGAAACCTACGTCCCGATACTGATGTTCATGATCGTGGCGCTTGCGTTTGGTTGTGTGTTGCTTGTGGTTGGCTGGTTGATCTCACCCGACAAGCCGGATCCAGACAAACTGGCTCCCTACGAATGCGGTTTCGAAGCGTTTGAGGACGCTCGCATGCGCTTTGACGTGCGCTATTACCTGGTCGCCATCCTGTTCATTTTGTTCGATCTCGAAATCGCATTCCTGTTTCCTTGGGCGGTTGCGCTTAAGGAAATTGGCTTTGTAGGCTTCTTGGCAATGATGGTGTTCTTGGGCATCCTAACAATCGGTTTTATCTACGAGTGGAAAAAGGGCGCGCTAGATTGGGAATAATTCCTGTCTGCCGTTTGGAGTGCATTAATTTATGAGTCTTGAAGGCGTACTTGAAAAGGGCTTCGTAACAACGAGCCTTGACACGCTGATCAACTGGTCGCGAAATGGCTCAATGTGGCCTATGACCTTTGGCCTTGCCTGCTGTGCTGTTGAAATGATGCACGCAGGTGCTGCACGTTATGACCTTGACCGGTTTGGAATTGTGTTCCGACCTAGTCCTCGGCAGTCAGACGTAATGATTGTGGCCGGCACGCTGTGCAATAAAATGGCACCGGCACTGCGTAAGGTTTACGACCAAATGGCCGAGCCGCGTTGGGTGATTTCGATGGGCTCCTGCGCCAACGGTGGGGGGTATTATCACTACAGCTATTCGGTGGTGCGCGGTTGCGATCGCATCGTGCCGGTCGACGTGTACGTGCCGGGTTGCCCACCGACGTCCGAGGCCTTGATCTACGGCATCCTGCAATTGCAGAACAAGATCAGTCGTACCAACACCATCGCGAGGGCTTAAGCTTTATGTTGAAGAACATCATTGCCGAAGTGTTGGGCGACAAGGCTGTGACGCTGGTTGCAGCACTCGACGAAGTAACGGTTGAGGTGGCGGCTAAAGACTGGTTGGCGGCATGCAGCACCTTGCGTGATCATCAGAAAACGCGCTTTGACACCATGGTTGACCTGTGCGGAGTTGACTACTCAACCTACGCCGAGGAAGTCCGCGACAGCAAAAAGTATGCGGTGGTGGTGCACCTGCTTTCGGTCACGTTGAATCAACGGCTTCGGGTGCGTTGCTTTGCAGAAGACGATAGTTTTCCGGTGGTTCATTCGCTAGTGGACGTCTGGGCTGCTGCGAATTGGTACGAACGTGAAGCGTTCGACCTGTACGGCGTTATTTTCGAAGGTCATCCTGATTTGCGTCGCCTGCTTACGGACTACGGTTTTGTCGGCCATCCGTTTCGCAAGGACTTTCCAACGTCGGGCTACGTCGAAATGCGCTACGACCCGGAGCAGCGCCGCGTGTTGTATCAACCGGTCACGATCGAGCCACGCGAGAACGTTCCGCGTGTGATCCGTGAAGATTCATACGCGCATTAAAGCGAATTAGAGCAAAGTACCATGGCTGAAATTCGCAACTACACAATGAACTTTGGGCCGCAGCATCCTGCAGCGCACGGAGTGCTGCGCCTAGTGCTCGAGCTCGATGGCGAGACCATTGAGCGTGCCGATCCGCATATCGGCTTGCTGCATCGGGCGACTGAAAAGTTAGTCGAGACCAAGACCTA
Organism: Burkholderiales bacterium; assembly: GCA_014378555.1. GTDB lineage: Bacteria > Pseudomonadota > Gammaproteobacteria > Burkholderiales > Casimicrobiaceae > Casimicrobium. The sequence goes on from JACMNN010000017.1 coordinate 23,821, forward strand.
TCTGCAGGCGCTTCCGTACATGGATCGCCTCGACTACGTCTCGATGATGTCCAATGAGCACGCGTATTGCCTGGCCATCGAAAAGCTGTTGCAGCTGCCGATCCCAGAGCGCGCGCAGTACATCCGGGTGATGTTTGACGAAGTCACCCGCTTGATGAACCACTTGTTGTGGCTAGGCTGTCACGCACTCGACGTCGGCGCGATGACGGTATTTCTTTACGCGTTTCGCGAGCGAGAAGACCTGTTCGACATCTACGAGGCCGTCTCGGGCGCGCGGATGCATGCCGCGTACTATCGGCCCGGTGGCGTTTACCGCGACTTGCCGGACCAGATGCCGCAGTATCAGGCATCAAAAATCCACAACGCCGCAGCGATCAAAAAGATGAACGAGAATCGTCAGGGCTCGTTGCTCGACTTTCTTGAAAATTTTTGCAATCGGTTTCCAACCTACGTTGACGAATACGAAACGTTGCTCACCGACAACCGCATCTGGAAGCAACGCACTGTGGGCATCGGTGTGGTCAGCCCGGAGCGTGCCTTGGCACTTGGCTTCACCGGCCCTATGCTGCGCGGCTCAGGCATCGCTTGGGATTTGCGCAAAAAACAGCCGTATGAGGTCTATGACCGCATGGACTTTGATATCCCGGTTGGCGTGAACGGCGATTGTTACGACCGCTATTTAGTGCGGGTGCAGGAAATGCGCGAATCGAACAAGATCATTCAACAATGCATCAAGTGGCTGCGCGTAAATCCTGGTCCCGTCATTACTGAAAATCACAAAGTCGCGCCGCCCGATCGCACTTCCATGAAGACCAACATGGAAGAACTGATCCACCACTTCAAGCTATTCACCGAAGGCATGCACGTGCCGCCGGGCGAGGCCTACGCAGCGGTGGAGCATCCTAAGGGCGAGTTCGGCGTGTACATCGTTTCTGACGGTGCCAACAAGCCGTATCGATTGAAGTTGCGTGCGCCCGGCTTTGCACATTTGGCCGCACTCGATGAAATGTCGCGCGGGCACATGATTGCCGACGTGGTGGCGATCATCGGCACCCAAGACATCGTGTTCGGCGAGATTGATAGGTAAACCAACGATGACGCTCTCGCAACAAGCTTTCAACAAAATTGATCGCGAACTCACCAAATTTCCTCCGGATCAACGCCAGTCTGCGGTCATGGCCGCGCTGACTATTGCCCAAACCGAGCAGGGCTGGTTGTCGAACGAAACAATGCAGGAAGTGGCAACCCACATCGGCATGCCGCCCATCGCCGTGTATGAGGTCGCTTCGTTCTACACCATGTACAACTTGAAGCCTGCAGGCAAATTCAAGTTGACGATTTGCACCAATTTGCCCTGTCAGCTGATGGGCGCAACGATCTGTGCCGAGCACGCCAAGAAATCGCTCGGCATTGGCTTCGGCGAAACAACAGCGGATGGTTTGTTCACTTTGAAAGAAGGCGAATGCTTCGGCGCCTGCGGCGACGCGCCCGTATTCACGGTGAACAACCACGATCTGCGCGGCAAAATTACACCAGACAAGTTCGACCAGCTCGTCGAAACCCTGAAGAAAGCATAGGCAGTATTACATGCACTTCGGTCCCCATATCTCCCCCACCATCTTCGCCGATCTAAAGATTGATGACGCTAACGATTGGCGCATCGGCCCGTACCAGACACGCGGCGGCTACCAGGCGCTGCAGAAAATTCTCAAAGAGAAAATTCCGCAAGATCAGGTTATCGCTGAGGTGAAAAAATCAGCATTGCGCGGCCGCGGTGGCGCAGGCTTTCCGACTGGGCTCAAGTGGAGCTTCATGCCGCGTCAGTTCCCGGGTCAAAAGTATCTGGTTTGCAATTCTGACGAAGGCGAGCCGGGCACGTTCAAAGACCGCGACATCATGCGCTACAACCCGCATATGTTGATTGAGGGCATGGCCATTGCGGCCTACGCCATGGGCATTACCGTCGGCTACAACTATATCCACGGCGAAATTTTTTCGATCTACGAACAGTTCGAAGAAGCACTTGAAGAGGCGCGCGCCGGCGGCTTTCTCGGCACCAATATTTTGGGCTCGGGATTCGATTTTCAGTTGCACGCATTCCACGGCTACGGCGCGTATATCTGCGGTGAAGAAACCGCGTTGCTTGAGTCGATGGAAGGCAAAAAAGGCCAACCGCGCTTCAAGCCGCCGTTCCCTGCCAGCTTCGGTTTGTATGGCAAGCCAACCACCATCAACAACACCGAAACATTCGCGGCGGTGCCTTGGATCATGCGCAACGGTGGCGAGGCGTTTCTTAATTTAGGGTTGCCCAATAACGGCGGCACCAAGCTGTTCTCGGTCTCCGGCGACGTAGCGCGCCCCGGCAACTACGAGGTGCCGCTGGGTACGCCGTTTGCAACGCTGCTTGAGCTTGCCGGTGGCATGCGCGACGGCAAAAAAATCAAGGCAGTGATTCCCGGTGGATCGTCGATGCCGGTGATCCCGGGCGACACCATGATGCAAGTCAACATGGACTATGACTCCATTGCTAAAGCGGGCTCCATGCTCGGATCGGGCGCCGTTATCGTGATGGACGAAACGCGTTGCATGGTTAAGTCGTTGCTGCGGCTGTCGTACTTTTATTATGAAGAATCCTGCGGCCAATGCACGCCGTGCCGTGAAGGCACCGGATGGCTGTGGCGCATGGTTAACCGGATCGAACATGGTGAGGGCCGTAATGACGACCTCGATATGTTGAATTCAGTGGCCGACAACATTCAGGGCCGCACCATTTGCGCGCTTGGCGACGCTGCGGCTATGCCGGTGCGGGCGTTCATCAAGCACTACCGCGATGAGTTTCAGTACCACATTGACCACAAGCATTGCCTTGTGCCAACTTACGTTTAATCGAATCGCCGACCTTAGAGCGCTCTCATGCTGAATATAGAAATCGACGGTAAAGCAGTACAAGTTCTTCCGGGTAGCACGGTGATGGATGCTGCCAATCAGGTGGGCGCCTACATCCCGCACTTCTGCTATCACAAGAAACTTTCAATCGCCGCCAACTGCCGCATGTGTTTGGTGCAGGTCGAAAAAGCACCGAAACCGATGCCCGCCTGCGCAACGCCGGTTACCGAAGGCATGAAGGTCTTCACGGCAAGCGACTACGCGAAAAAAGCGCAGCAGAGCGTGATGGAATTTCTGCTCATCAACCACCCGCTTGATTGCCCCATCTGCGATCAGGGTGGCGAATGTCAATTGCAGGATTTAGCGGTGGGTTACGGCAATTCCGGCTCTCGCTATCAGGAAGAAAAGCGCGTCGTTTTTGTCAAAAATATCGGCCCGCTGATCAGCGCTGCTGAAATGAGCCGCTGCATTCAATGCACGCGCTGCGTTCGCTTTGGACAAGAAGTGGCAGGCCTCATGGAGCTCGGTATGGGCGGCCGTGGCGAGCATTCTGAAATTTTGTCGTTCGTCGGCAAAACGGTGGATTCCGAGCTGTCGGGCAACATGATCGACGTGTGTCCGGTCGGGGCGCTCACGTCCAAGCCGTTCCGCTACAGCGCGCGTACATGGGAGTTGCAACGCCGCAAATCGTTGAGCCCACACGACGGACTTAACGCCAACCTGCAAATACAAGTCAAGGGTGACCGCGTGATGCGCGTGCTGCCGCGCGAAAACGAAGCGGTCAACGAGTGCTGGATTTCGGACCGGGATCGTTTCAGTTACGAGGGGCTATACACCGAAGATCGGCTGACCTCGCCGATGGTCAAGACCGATGGCGTGTGGCATCAGGTCAGCTGGCAAGATGCGCTGACCGCGGCGGCAAGTGCGATCGCGTCGACCGTCAAAGCGCAGGGCGACAACGCCCTGACCGTGCTGATGGGGCCGCATGCAACGTTGGAAGAATCGTTTCTTGCCAAACAAATTGCCACCGCAGTGGGATCCAACAGTATCGACCACCGGTTGCGTGTGACCGATCCATTGCTGGACGCAGGCGGAGGCATTCCTTGGATGGGCCTCAAGGTGTCTGACTTTGCGACCGTAGACCGCTTTTTAATCATCGGCTCAAATCTTCGTCAAGAGCAGCCGTTGATCGCCAGCCGCATTCGCGCTCGGGTGAAAAAAGGCGCGATGCTGTCGGTCATCTCGTCGCTTGATGATGATTTGCTGTGCCCGGTCGCCGCCAAGGTGGTGGTTAAACCGTCGGGTATGGCCGTTGAGCTTGCCGGCGTGGTGGTTGCACTGGCCAAACGCCTTGAAAAATCACCGCCGGCACTCGACGTGGTGCCGTCGGTTGCGGCAGAGCGAATCGCCGCATCCCTCGTGTCGGGAAAGAAAGTGGCTGTGCTGCTGGGGGATCTCGCGCTTTCTGGCGGTGACGCGTCGCAGCTCGAAGCATTAGCCGCAAGCATTGCCGAGATGACGGGCGGCACCAGCGGTCGCTTAATTCTTTCTGCTTCGGCCGTTTCGGCCCACGTTGCGGGTGCCGTTCCCAGTGCAGGCGGCAAGTCGGCGCGAGAAGCGTTGACCAGCGGCGCGGGATGCATGTTGCTCATTGGCTTGGAGCCTGAACTTGATAGTAGCTATGGGTTGAGCGCGCAGAATGCGTTACAGTCGACTTCCAAGATAATCGCGCTGGTGGCCCACGTGAATGCGGCGATGCGTGAGAAAGCTGATGTGCTGTTGCCGATCGCACCGTTCACCGAAACGTCAGGCACTTACGTTTCGCAAGACGGCACGGTGCAATCGTTTACCGGTGTGGTGCGTCCACTCGGCGAAACGCGCCCCGGCTGGAAAGTGCTGCGCGTATTGGGTGATTTGCTACACGCCAATGTCGGCGCGTTTAACAGCAGCGAAGACGTGAAGGCCGCCGCCCTTGCTGGTTTTGACACAGCAAAACTAGGCGCGGTGCCCGCAGCAATCGTTGCGTTAAAAGTAGCCGCAAACAGCACGCTCGAGCGCGTTGCTGACGTGCCGATCTATCACGCTGATCCACTGGTTCGTCGTGGTCTTGCGCTATCGCGTTCGGCCTACGGCAAGCAGGCGCATGTGCGGATGAATGCCGAAACCGCCAATCAACTGAATCTGCTTGACGGCGCAAGCGTTAAGGTGACTCAAGGCGTTGGCAGTGCGATATCCACGCTATCGGTGGACACCTCTGTTCCGAACGGTGCCGTGCGCGTGCCGCTCGCGACGGAACTCTCCGCACTGCTTGGCGCGACAACCGACCCGATCTCTGTGGCGGCTGCATGAGCAATCCATTCGAGTTAGTGCTCGGCACCGACTACCCCGCGGTAACTTACGCGTTATGGACGTTGGTAAAAATTCTCGTAATCGTCGTCCCGATCACGTTGTGTGTTGCGTTCCTGACCCTGTGGGAGCGCAAAGTGATCGGCTGGATGCAAGTGCGCATTGGGCCTAACCGCGTCGGCTTTGGCTGGTTGCAGCCGTTCGCTGACGTGCTCAAACTGTTGCTCAAAGAGATCGTCGTTCCGACCGGCGCTAACAAGACGTTGTTCTTCATTGCGCCATTGCTGTCCATCGGACCGGCGCTTGCCGCATGGGCGGTGATTCCGTTCGATCCAACACTGGTGCTGGCCAACGCGAACGCCGGCTTGTTGTACGTCCTCGCGCTGACATCGGTCGGTGTTTACGGCGTCATCCTCGCGGGTTGGGCGTCAAACTCGAAGTACGCCTTTATTGGCTGTATGCGTTCCGCGGCGCAGATCGTGTCATACGAGATAGCGATGGGTTTTGCGCTGGTGGGGGTGTTGATGGCCGCCAATAGTTTGAACCTTAGCGACATTGTTAATGCTCAAGCGGGCGGTTTGTCGCATTGGTATTTCATCCCGCTGTTTCCGTTGTTTATCGTTTACTTCATCTCGGGCGTGGCTGAAACCAACCGCCATCCGTTCGACGTGGCCGAGGGCGAATCTGAAATTGTTGCGGGCTTCCACGTTGAATATTCTGGCGTGACCTTCGCCATTTTCTTCCTCGCCGAATACGCCAACATGATCCTGATCGCGGTGCTGGTTGCGGTGATGTTTTTAGGTGGCTGGTTGTCGCCGCTGCCGATCAGCAACGAAATCTTTGTGTTCGGTATGAAGCCATTTGCCGATGGCTTCTTCTGGCTCGCCGCCAAAGTGTTCTTCGTGCTGTTCTTTTTCTTGTGGATCCGCGCATCATTCCCGCGTTACCGCTATGACCAGATCATGCGCCTCGGCTGGAAAATTTTTATCCCCGTCACACTCGTCTACATTGTGTTCCTAGCGATCATCATGCAGACGCCGTGGGGCGCGGCATTCCATTAGGAGCGGGCTCACATGATCGCCTCTGTAAAACACTTTTTCTCGACCTTCCTGCTGTGGGAGCTGCTCAAGGGCCTCTCCGTCACCGGGCGTTATTTGTTCGCGCGCAAAATCACGGTGCAGTTTCCGGAAGAGAAAACACCGCAAGGCCCGCGTTTTCGCGGCCTGCATGCACTTCGCCGTTATGAAAATGGTGAAGAGCGCTGCATCGCCTGCAAGCTGTGCGAAGCGGTGTGTCCAGCGATGGCCATCACCATCGAATCTGAAGTTCGTGATGATGGTTCGCGCCGTACCACGCGCTATGACGTGGATCTCACCAAATGCATCTTCTGCGGATTTTGCGAAGAAAGCTGCCCGGTTGATTCCATCGTTGAAACGCGCATCCTCGAGTACCACGGCGAAAAGCGTGGCGACCTCTACTACACCAAAGAAATGCTGCTCGCTGTCGGGGACCGTTATGAAAAACAAATTGCCGCTGATCGAGCATCTGACGCGAGGTTCCGCTAACGCGGTCACTCATCATGCCTGAATTCGCCACTATCGTTTTCTACGTTTTCTCTGCGGTCTTGCTGTTTGCCGGATCCTGCGTTATCAGCGTAAAAAACCCCGTTCATTCCGCACTGTTTTTGGTGCTGGCATTCTTCTCAGCATCGGCATTATGGATGTTGTTGAAAGCCGAATTTCTGGCCATTGCGCTGGTGCTGGTCTACGTCGGCGCGGTCATGGTGCTGTTTTTATTCGTCGTGATGATGCTTGACATCAACGTTGAAGAAATGCGCAAACAATTTCGCAGTTATCTGCCCGTTGGGCTGCTGGTTGGGGCCGCGGTGCTGGTTGAAATGGTGCTGCTGCTTGGGCTTTCGTTCGGCAAGAAAGTGGGCGTTACCGGCAGCACTAATGCAGTTGTGATGGACGGTAGCAATACCAAAGCGCTCGGCATTGAGTTGTTTACCAAGTACATCTACGCCGTTGAAATCGCCGGTGTGTTGCTGCTGGTGGCAATCGTTGCCGCTATTGCTTTGACCCTTCGTGATCGCCGCGAGACGCGCTATCAAAACCCAAGTGAACAGGTGCGGGTCAAGCGTAATGATCGTCTGCGTATTTTGAAAGTCGCCTCTGAAAAACCAACCGCTGCCGAGACGTTAGTGCCGGTCGCTCCGGTTGCGCCCACTTCGGGAGCAATTAAGTAATGACGCTTGAGCCCACCCTCAACCATTACCTGATCGTGGCCGCTGCGCTGTTCACAATCAGCATTATTGGCATCTTCATTAATCGCCGTAACGTCATCATTTTGTTGATGGCCATCGAGCTCATGCTGCTCGCCGTTAACTTGAACTTCATCGCGTTTTCAAGCTATCTAGGCGACATTAGTGGACAGGTATTCGTATTCTTCATCCTCACGGTGGCCGCGGCTGAGTCGGCCATTGGTCTGGCGATTCTGGTGGTGCTGTTCCGCAACGTCGGCTCCATCGACGTGAACCAAATTGGCAAGCTGAAGGGATAGGCCAAGGCATGAAACTTACCTATCTCATCGTCCCGTTCGCCCCGCTGATTGCGTCGATCCTAGCGGGCTTGTTCGGCAAAAAAATCGGTCGCAGCGGCGCCCATTGGCTGACCATTCTTGGTGTGCTTACGTCGTTCATCGCGTCCTGCTTCGTCTTTGCCGACGTATTGAAAGGCAACACGTTTAACGGTCCGCTCTACACCTGGATGGTGTCCGGCGGCATTCGTTTTGAAGTCGGATTTCTGATTGACACGCTGACCGTGACCATGATGTTGGTGGTGACCTCGGTGTCGCTAATGGTGCATATCTACACCGTCGGCTACATGCACGATGATCCTGGCTATCAGCGCTTCTTCAGTTATATCTCGCTGTTCACCTTCTCGATGTTGATGCTGGTGATGAGTAACAACTTCCTGCAACTGTTCTTCGGTTGGGAGGCGGTGGGCCTGGTGTCGTATCTGTTGATCGGCTTCTGGTACACCAAGCCAACCGCGATTTTTGCCAACATGAAAGCGTTCTTGGTGAACCGCGTCGGCGACTTGGGTTTCCTGCTGGGCATCGCTCTGGTAGTGGCCTACACCGGCAGCCTAGATTACGCCACGGTGTTCAAAGCTGCACCTTCGCTTAAAGACATTTCCATCATCATGGGCCCGTTCGGCGTGGTGTCGCTGATTACTGCGACGTGCATCCTGCTATTCATTGGCGCGATGGGCAAGTCAGCGCAAGTGCCACTGCACGTTTGGCTGCCCGATTCAATGGAAGGCCCGACGCCGATCTCGGCCCTGATTCACGCGGCAACCATGGTCACGGCAGGTATCTTCATGGTGTCGCGCATGTCGCCGTTGTTTGAGATGTCGACCACCGCGTTGTCGTTTGTGTTGATCATCGGCGCGACCACGGCCTTGTTCATGGGGTTCTTGGGCATTGTGCAATACGACATTAAGCGTGTGGTGGCGTACTCCACGCTATCGCAATTAGGCTACATGACCGTCGCGCTGGGCGTTTCGGCCTACAGCGCAGCGATGTTCCACCTTGTCACGCATGCCTTCTTCAAAGCGTTGCTGTTTTTGGCTGCCGGTTCGGTGATCATCGGCATGCACCACAATCAAGACATCCGCTACATGGGCGGCTTGAAAAAGTACATGAAGATCACCTGGCTGACCTCGCTGGTCGGCTCGCTCGCGTTGATTGGCTTTCCGCTGTTCTCCGGCTTTTATTCGAAAGACACGATTATTGAGGCGGTTCACGAGAGCAAAATCTTCGGCCACGGCTACGCGAATTTTGCGGTGCTGGCGGGTGTGTTCATCACCGCGTTCTATTCGTTCCGCATGTACTTCCTCGTCTTCCATGGCAAGGAGCGCTACGACGAAGCGCCAAAGCACGCGGATGACGATGCACACCATCATCAAGATGATCACGGACATCACGGCCACAACGCCAAGCCGCACGAATCACCTTGGGTGGTGACCTTGCCGCTGGTTCTGCTGGCGATTCCGTCGCTGATCCTCGGCTACTTCGGTATCGGCGACATGGTTCACGGCGACTGGTTTAAAGGTGTGATTTCGGTGACCAAAGAGCACGACACCATTGGCGTGCTGACCAAAGAGTTTCACGGTGCGATGAACATGGCGATTCACGGGCTGACCAGCCTGCCGTTCTTGCTCGCGATGTTGGGCGTCGGTCTTTCGTACTACCTGTACGTGATCAATCCGCCGTTGCCCGCAAAATTGCGTAAGAAGTTCAGCGGCATTGTGACGATCCTGGAAGAAAAATACTACTTCGACCGCTTCAATGATTTCTTCTTTGCAGGCGGCGCACGCAAGCTGGGCGAGGGGCTGTTTCGCTACGGCGACCGCGCCCTGATTGACGGCGCGATGGTCAACGGCTCAGCCAAGGGTGTAGCCATGCTCTCCGGCGTTATGCGCCATCTGCAAACGGGGTATGTTTATCACTACGCATTCGTCATGGTCGCTGGCGTGCTCGCCTTCCTGACCTGGCTGCTGCTTCGCTAGTTACCGAGCGTCCTAACAGCGAAACTGCGAAAAAGACAAAAATATAATGCTGCTCTCTCTATCCATTTGGATCCCGATCCTCGGCGGTCTAGCCACACTGGCCACCGGCCGCAACTCACACGCCGTGGCGGGTGGTTCGTCCGATGCTGCATCCACACGCTGGATAGCGCTGATCGCCGCGATCGCTGGCTTTCTGGTCACCATCCCGCTCTACACCGGTTTTGACCCGGCAACCGCCGCGCTGCAATTCGTTGAAAACGTGCCGTGGATCGAGCGTTACAAGATCAATTACTACCTTGGCGTGGACGGCATTTCGATGTGGTTTGTGCTGCTCAACAGCTTCATCACCGTTTTCGTGGTGGTCGCTGGCTGGGTGGTGATTGAGAAACAACCGGCGCAATATTTCGCAGCTTTCCTGATTATGTCGGGCCTCATCAACGGCGCCTTTGCGGCTGCTGATGGCATGCTCTTTTACGTGTTCTTCGAGGCGATGCTGATCCCGATGTATCTCATCATCGGCATCTGGGGCGGACCCAACCGGCGTTATGCCGCGATCAAGTTTTTCCTCTACACCTTGCTCGGCTCGCTGCTGATGCTGGTCGCACTGATCTACCTGTACACGGTGACCGGCGGCAGCTTCACTATTGCCGACTTCCACAAAGTGCCGCTGGGCAAAGCACCGCAGTTGCTACTTTTCGTCGCGTTCTTTCTCGCCTTCGCAGTAAAGGTGCCAATGTGGCCGGTGCACACTTGGTTGCCCGATGCGCACGTCGAGGCACCAACCGGCGGCTCGGTGATTTTGGCGGCGATCACGTTGAAGCTCGGCGCTTACGGCTTTCTGCGTTTCATATTGCCTATCGTCCCGGACGCCTCGCACCTGCTGGCGCCGTTTGTGATCGCCATTTCGCTGGTCGCCATCGTCTACATCGGCTTCGTGGCGCTGATCCAGACCGACATGAAAAAACTGGTTGCGTATTCGTCGATTTCACACATGGGTTTTGTCACCCTTGGTTTCTTTCTGTTCGTGGGCGGGCAGGGCAGTGCGCTCGGTATCGAGGGCGGCTTGATGCAGATGATCTCGCACGGTTTCGTGTCGGCTGCCATGTTCTTGTGCATTGGTGTTCTGTACGACCGGCTGCACAGCAGGAACATCGCGGATTACGGCGGTGTGGTGAACGTGATGCCGAAATTCGCCGCGCTATTTATGCTGTTCGGCATGGCCAATGCGGGCCTGCCAGGTACCTCGGGTTTCATCGGTGAATTCACCGTGACGCTCGCGGCGGTCAAGCAGGGCATGTTCTGGACGGCCGCTTGCGCTGGCTTCGCACTCATCCTCGGCGCGGCATACACGCTGTGGATGTACAAGCGCGTGATCTTTGGCGAAATCGGCAACGACCATGTTCGCGGCATGACCGACCTCACGCGGCGCGAATTCTGGATGTTGGCGGCGCTCGCCGGGTGCGTGCTCGGCATGGGCTTATACCCCGCGCCGTTTACTGAGGTCATGCACACCAGTGTCGACGAGCTGATCAAGCACGTCGCGCGCAGCAAGCTGTAATTGAAGCCGGCGATGAATTCAACATTTGCTCTTACCCCCCCTGTCGATCTGCGTGCAGCGAAGCATCAGGTGGGTCACCAAACAGCGTCTCGACTCATTAGTCGCGGCGTGCCCAATGATCCTTCGCCGCTGGCTCAGGACAACAGCCGCGTATGAAAGATATCCTTCTCGTTCTCCCCGAAATCGTCCTGCTGACGCTGGCCGGTCTCATCTTGATTGCCGACCTGTTCGTCGCGCGCAACCAAAAGTGGTTCACCTATGCCTGCGGCGTCGGTGCGTTGCTTTGGACCGCCGTGTACGTGTTCATTCCGTTCACGCCCATCGCAAGCGTCGCTCGCGAAACCGCGTTCAGCGGGCTGTTCGTGGCCGATGGCGTGTCGACCGTGTTGAAGCTCGCGATGTTGCTATCCGCGGCGGTTGCGCTGGCGTACTCATGGACTTATCTCAAAAAGCACAATCTCGACAACGGTGAATTCGTAGCGCTGGTGTTGTTCGGCACGCTTGGCATGATGGTCATTGCCAGTGCCGCGAGCATGCTCACCGCCTACCTTGGCCTTGAGCTATTGAGCCTGTCGATGTATGCGCTGGTTGCGCTGAAACGCGACGACAAAATTGCCACTGAAGCCGCGATGAAGTATTTTGTGCTCGGCGCGCTCGCCTCCGGCCTGCTGCTGTTTGGCATGTCGATTGTGTACGGCGCCACCGGCACCATTAGCCTCAGTGGCATATCGGCGGCACTTGCCAAAGCAAACACCACCGCGGTGGCGCTCGGCCTGATTTTCATTGCCGCCGGCGTGGCGTTCAAGCTTGGCGTAGTGCCGTTTCACATGTGGGTGCCGGACGTGTACAGCGGCGCGCCCACTGCGGTCACTCTGATTCTTGCGACAGCGGCAAAGCTCGCCGCCTTCGCGCTCGCCTACCGTTTGTTTGGCACCGGCCTAACGCCCGCCTATGAAGACTGGTCAATCATCCTCGCGGTGATCGCCACGTTGTCCATCGTCCTCGGCAACCTGATCGCCGTGGCGCAAACCAACATCAAGCGCATGCTGGCGTACTCGGCCATTGCCAACATGGGTTTTCTGCTGCTTGGTTTCGTTGGTGGCGGCAAAGACGGCTATGCGGCAGCATTGTTTTACGCGGTGGCCTACGCCATCACCGGGCTCGTGTCGTTCGGCATCTTGGTGTTGCTGTCGGGACGTGGCGTTGAGATCGAAAACATCGACGACCTTAAGGGCTTGAACGCGCGGTCGCCTTGGTATGCATTTTTGATGCTGCTCGCGATGTTCTCGCTTGCCGGCATCCCGCCGACCATCGGCTTCTGGGCTAAATTGTCGGTCATCGAAACCATCGTCGGCGCAGGATACACATGGATCGCTGTGATCGCTGTGCTCGCCTCGCTGGTCGGTGCGTTCTACTATTTGCGCGTCATTCGCGTCATGTATTTCGCAGAATCAGACGATGGCGCAATCGCCTTGCCAAGTCGCGGCGAGACGGTGCTTATTTCGGCCAACGCGTTGGCGATTTTGCTGCTCGGCGCCTTTCCAAGTCTGTTGTTTTCTTTGTGCGCTAAAGCGTTGCAAGCAAGCTAGATCGCCACACCACTTTATCTCGCAACGCCCATTAAAGGCGGGGATTGCCCGCAACTGTGGAAAGCGCAAATTTAATTTGGACCTCGTTGCTTCTGGCCGCTGCTGGAATGACGACAATGTCAAAGCGTCGGCGCGACGGCGATTTGGCAATCGCTAACAGCGCTGAAACAACACCGCCCCCGAGGAGCACATCATGCCCGTGATCACCAACATTGAAGACCTGCGTCTGCTCGCCAAAAAACGCGTGCCGCGCATGTTTTATGACTACGCCGATTCAGGCTCGTGGACCGAGAGCACCTATCGTGGCAACGAAGCTGATTTCCAGTTGATCAAGTTTCGTCAGCGGGTCGCGGTGAATATGGAAAACCGCAGCACCAAAACGCAAATGGTCGGCCAGGATGCAGTGATGCCAGTGGCGATTGCGCCGGTGGGGCTCACCGGTATGCAACATGCCGATGGCGAAATTCTTGCCGCTAAAGCTGCTGAAAAATTTGGTATTCCGTTCACGCTGTCGACCATGAGCATTTGCTCCATCGAGGACATTGCCGCGCACACAAAAGCCCCGTTCTGGTTTCAGCTCTACATGATGCGCGACCGCGACGCCATGGAGCGCATGATCGAGCGCGCCAGAGTCGCAAAGTGCAGCGCGCTGGTGCTTACGCTCGACCTGCAGGTCATCGGCCAACGGCACAAAGACATCAAAAACGGCCTGTCTGCGCCACCCCGCCCGACAATTGCCAACATCATTAATTTGATGACCAAACCGCGCTGGTGCCTCGGCATGGCGGGCACCCGTCGCCACACTTTTGGCAATTTGGTCGGCCACGTCAAAGCAGTCAGCGACATGAAATCGCTATCCGCCTGGACCAACGAACAGTTTGATCCGCGCGTGTCGTGGGCCGACGTGCAGTGGGTGAAACAGCGCTGGGGCGGCAAGCTCATCCTCAAAGGCATTCAAGACGTCGAGGACGCCAAGCTCGCCGTTGCGAGCGGGGCCGACGCCATCGTGGTCTCCAACCACGGCGGCCGTCAGCTAGACGGCGCAGAAACGTCGATTCGCGCGCTGCCGGCGATTGTTGCCGCGGTGGGCGACCAGATCGAAGTTCACATGGACGGCGGCGTCCGCTCCGGCCAAGATGTGCTCAGGGCATGGGCGCTGGGCGCAAAGGGCATCTGGATAGGCCGCGCGATGGTCTATGGGCTGGGTGCGATGGGCGAGGCAGGCGTGTCCAAAGCGCTGCAGATCATCCACAAGGAACTCGACGTGAGCATGGCGTTTTGTGGTCACACCAATATTCAAAATGTCGACAAGAAAATTCTTTTGCCGGGGACTTTTCCGGTCTAACGCGACAGGCGTTGTGTTGCAAGAACTTGCCAGACGCAGTGCCGGGTTCGCGGTCTAGCGTCAACGGTGCGAGCGGGGAAATCGGCTTCAGCTAAGCCAGCGTTCCGCGCCGCCGCTCAGAATCGCACGAAATACGGAATGGCGATCAGCACCGCGCCGATGGCAATTAGCAGCGCGTTACTCGAAACAAAATACGGATAAATCATTAGCGCGATGCCGCAGATCAGCGGCATTGCGACCTTCTGTTTTCGGCCGTAAATGAAAAAAGCGAGCCCGACGGAACTGAACACGAGGCCGAGGAGGAGGGTGGAGGTGTTCAAAAAGTTGTGCGGCGCGTAAAGTTGGTCGGGTATGTATCTTTTTGCCATTGTGCCCGACCTGGCGCGTACCTCATCCTAGCAAGCGCGGCATGCCTGAACACGCCGCGCACAAGCCCGATTGCTCAGGCACGCAAAAAGTGTCTGGCGCTTATTTAGTCGCCGAAACTTCCACGTCAACCCGCCGATCTGGCTGCAAGCAAGCGATCAGCGCTTTGGTCGGCTTGTTGCCGCGACAATCGCCCGGCTTCGTCACCGGCATCGTCTCACCCTTACCAACGGCTGAAATTTTGCTGGAATTTACGCCGCCGGAGCTGATCAGATAACCCTTCACTGCTTCGGCCCGTTTTGTTGAAAGCCGTTGGTTGTAGCTATCGCTGCCTAAACGGTCGGTGTGGCCTTCGACTCGAATGCTGTCGAACTGAGTGCCACGAAGTTCGTTTGAGAAACGATCGAGCGCTGCTTTGCCGTCAGGTTTGATGTCTGACTTGTCAAATGCAAACAGCGATTCAGCGGTAAAGCTGACGCGACGGCGTTCTACCGGCGCTGGCATCGGAGCCGGTGCAGGCGCTGGAGGTGGTGTCACCACGACCACTGGCGCAGGTTGCGGTGCAGGCATCGGCGCAGGAGCTGGTACGGGCATCGGCGCTGGTGCCACGTAAATGGGCTCAGGCGTCATCGCGCGCGGAACTGGAGCGTAGCTACGACCGAACGGAAACACCAGGCTCACCGAAACCATGTCGGCATTTGCCTTTTTGCCGATGTTGTCGGTGATGCGATAGCGCTCTACCTCGGCACGAACCAAAAATGACGGGGTGACTTCATACTGTAGACCCAGTCCAGCCTTGTAATTGACTTCACGTCGGCTTGGGCTCGGGTTGAAAATGCTGGTGGGTTGGCTGCCGCCGTAGGTGGCTCCGGTCTTTGCAGCCTGTGCCCCCGCGCGAGCAAACACTGAAAAGCGTTCCGACACGGGTAAAGTGCCCACCAGATCCAGATTGAAACCTTGAATCTTCACTTGCCCGTTAAATGTGCCTAACGGCGTAGTGTTGGCCGAAAAGCCGAACTTTCCAAGGTTGAAATAACCCGCTTCAAGCGCGAAATTTCGATTGAACTGGTAGCCGCCAAACAACTTGTAGGCGGTGTCGTGGTTGTCGCGGTTGATATTGGTGGCGGTCAGGCCGCTGCCGAACAACGGTCGGGTGATGCGCTCATCGTTAAGCTCTGCGCGTGCCTGGCCGATTCCGCCGCCGATGTAGTAATAGCTGCTGCTCGCTTGGGCGAACGCTTCAGAGGCGCTGACGATGCCAAGCATGGCCAGCGCGATATGGCGCATTGCATGTTTCGATTTCATTGAAAACTTCCGGATGTTGAAAATGGTGGGGTGTAGTGCGTAGCAACCAGCTCCATGCGTTCAGTGCTGCAGCCATCCCGAAGGACTGGTGCAGGCGACTTAGCGCCGTCAGGTTAGTGCATAGGCAGGAATTTAAATTGCCGAGATACCCGCCTCTGTGCGATGCCGCACATAGGTCTCCGCTGCCAAACACGCGTGGAAAAATTGCAACAGTTCAGCTGTTACCGACTGTTGGCAACAGTGCAACTTCCAGCGTTATCAGCTTTTCCGACCACGCCCCATAAATATTGGGATGTAGCTCGATATGGCCCATAGTCAACTAACTTAATTTCTGAATTGCAGCCCATGCTTATCAGGGGTTTACCGGAAAAGTTGTTCAACTCGCGATGCCTGGAACGGCTTCCGCTGCACCCGTTAAACTGTCGTGGGGAATGCCGATCGAGGTGATCAAAAAGGCAACTTAATTTCGGGGGACACTTCGCCATGACGGCTTATCGCATCATCGCTCTGATGATTATCGCGGCGGGGCTTACGCTCGTGCCTTGGTACGCGTTGCAGGACAGTTTTTACGCGTTCAAATGGATCGCAAAATTTGCTGGCAAAGACTTTGCGCCCGCGATCATCCAAATCGCGAACTTCAACAAACTGTGGTTAATTTTGTTGCCGGCGTTGCTACTGGCGAGCGTCGGGCTGTATGCGCGTCCGGTGGATGCGGTGCGCGCGGCCGAGGGCGCTGTGCGCTCATGGGCACGCATGGTCATGTTGATCGGTGCAACCGGCGCGTTGTATGTTTTGGCGCAGGGTTTTGCGATAGGCGCCCAGGGCTACACGTTTGATGCGTTACAGGCTGCACTGCCCGCGATCAGTGGCGGCCAGTTCGGCATGGGCTCAGGCGCGCTTCTGGTGGGCTTTGGTTTCATCCTGATTTGCGCCGACGGCATCGCAGCGATGGGCTACTTTCGCGGCGATCGCTTTGTGGCGTCGTCGTTGCTGTGCATCGTGGTACTGGTGCTGCTGTTTGTGTTTTTCCCAGTGGTTCGAATTTTGTACGAGGGCATTCTCGACCAAGATCGCGGCCTATCAATCATGGCGTTTTGGGATCGCTTCAGCCTGCGCAAATTGTGGGCGCTGGATATTGCCTGTTTGTGGGGCGGATCGGGCTGTGGCGTGGCGTGGAACACGTTGTGGCTGGCGCTGCTGTGTGCGGCGGGCACCACCTTCCTCGGCCTGTTGCTGGCATTGATCGTAACCCGCTCAAACTTTCGCGGCAAAAAGGCGTTGCGCCTGTTGACGGTGCTGCCGATCATCACGCCGCCCTTTGTTGTGGGGCTCGCGCTGATCATGTTGTTTGGTCGCGCTGGCGTGGTTAATCAGTTTCTAGAGTGGGCGTTTGGCATTCCGCAGACACGCTGGATTTACGGCATGCCGGGCGTCTTGCTAGCGCAATTGTTTGCGTTCACACCAGTGGCATTTTTAGTGCTGATTGGCGTGGTCGAAGGCGTGAGCCCAACCCTGGAAGAGGCGAGCCAATCGTTGCACGCCACCCGCTGGCAGACGTTTCGCCATGTCACGTTGCCGTTGATGGCGCCGGGTCTGGCCAATGCGTTTCTGGTCGGCTTCATCGAGTCGATTGCCGACTTCGGCAACCCCATCGTTTTGGGCGGCAACTTCGGAGTGATGTCGACTGAAATTTACTTCGCCATTGTCGGCGCGCAGCTTGATCAGGGCAAAGCGGCGGTTTACTCGCTGATTTTGCTCGCATTCGCGCTGTTCGCGTTTTGGTTGCAACGCAAAGCTACGGCGAAAAAGAGCTTCGTGACGGTGTCCGGCAAGGGTGATACTGGCTTGCCCAGCCCGCTGCCAGAAGGCGTGCGGCGCACCGCTATTTTCGTTGGCGTGCCCTGGCTGGCCTTGACCGTGGTGCTCTACGGCATGAGCATGTTCGGCGCCTTCGTGAAAGTGTGGGGCCGCGATCACACCTTGACGTTGGAGCACTTCGTTAAAGGTTTCTCGATTGATCACGGGCCGCATGGTTTTCTGTTTACCGGCGCGGCGTGGCATTCGCTGTTCAACACCGTGCAGTTCTCGCTTGCTGCTGCGCCATTGACCGCTATCGTCGGCATTTTGTCCGCGTATCTAATCGCCCGAACCACGTTTAAAGGACAGCGCGCATTTGAATTTCTGACGCTGCTGTCGTTTGCAATTCCCGGCACGGTGATCGGTGTGGCGTACATCTTCGCCTTCAACGTGCCGCCGATCGAGCTGACCGGCACCGGGCTCATCATCGTGCTCTGCTTTGTGTTTCGCAATTTGCCGGTGGGTGTGCGCGGCGGCATTGCGGCGTTGTCACAACTAGATAAGTCGCTGGACGAAGCAAGCACCACACTCGGCGCTAACGGTGCCACCACGTTCCGACGGGTGCTGATGCCGCTGTTAAAGCCCGCCATTGTGGGCGCTTTGATCTACGGATTTGTGCGCTCGATGACCACGGTGAGCGCCATTGTGTTTTTGGTTTCTGGCGACACTGAAGTGGCAACTACCTACATCATCGGTCGGGTGATCAACGGCGATTACGGCGTGGCGATTGCGTATTGCGCGGTGCTGATTTTGATCATGATCGTTGCGATTGTGTTTGTGCAATGGCTGGTCGGTTCGCGCAAGCTGGGACGACGCGGTGCTGTGCTCGCCGCCCCTAGTGCTGCGGTTGCTGTTGGTTGATGAATTGGAATTGCCGAAAATGAAAAATACAACACCTCCCAGCGCTGTCAGCGCTGCCACCCAGCCCGCAAAAGGTACCCTCGAATTTATCAACGTAGTCAAGGATTACGGCACCGGCGAGCCCGCAGTAAAGGGCATCACGTTTCGCATTGAAGACGGCGAACTGGTGACATTGCTTGGCCCCTCCGGATGCGGCAAAACGACCACGCTGCGCATGGTTGCTGGCCTTGAAATGCCAAACTCGGGGCAGATTCTGCTCGGTGGAAAAGACGTCACCGCGAAGTCCGCTGCGCAACGCAACGTGTCGCTGGTGTTTCAGAGCTATGCGTTGTTTCCGCACATGAACGTGATGGAAAACGTGGGCTATGGCCCCACCGTGCAGGGCATGAAAAAAGCGCAGGTTGAGGCAAAAGTCAACGCAGTGTTGAAGCTGATTGGCTTGACCGGCTTCGAAAAGCGTCTTCCGTCAGAGTTATCGGGCGGGCAACAGCAACGCGTCGCCATTGCGCGAGCGCTGGTGCTTGAGCCCGCTGTGTTGCTGTTCGATGAACCGCTGTCGAACCTTGACACCAAGCTGCGCCGCCACGTTCGCGAGGAAATCCGCGAGCTGCAACAACGGCTCAAAATCACCTGCGTCTACGTCACCCACGACCGAGAAGAGGCGATGGCGGTGTCCGACCACATTATCGTCATGGATCGCGGCAACATTGCCGAGTCGGGCACCGCAAATCAGCTTTTCTTTCAACCCCGCACTGCATTTGTCGCTGACTTTTTGTCCGAGGCGAACGTAGCCAAAGGGCAGGTCGTCTCGTTTGCGAACGGCGCCGCTACGCTGACCCTCGGTGACGCGCGTTTCGACATCAAAACCGACGCGGCGACCCTCGGCGACGCCAAAATCGCGTTGCGCCCCGATGTGTTTGAAGTGACGACCGATACCGGCAACGGCCCGAGCATTGCCGGTGTGGTGCAAAAGTCGGCATTCATCGGCAAGGGCGTTGAACTGGTGGTCACCACGTCGGTTGGCGACTTGTTCGTATTCCTGCCTAAAGAGCGCGCTCCGCATCCAGTGGGCAGCGCAATCCGCCTCGGATTCGCCGCCGATGAGGCGCGCTTGATTGTGTAATCGTTACAAGCGTGAACGCGGCGCGACCCGCCCCCGTTGCATTCGGATAGGTTTCGCGGCGGGGTCGAGCGTGAGCGCATGATGAACGCCAAACGCGGAGAATTGCACTTTATGAACTGCGAGGGAACCATTGCCGCCCGCGCCATGGTCCAATTACCATGGCGGGTAGGGTGACCGGCCCGCGAAGCACCGCTAGGCTTGCTGAACGGTAGGAAGGTCGCAGGTAGTAGCGCTTTCCCGTCTTTTGCGCCGCGCCACCGCTGCCTTCACCCAGCGCGTTATTGAGCGACTTTGGGCATTTGAGCCCTTTTTGAAAGTAATAATTGTCGTGATCGTCTACAACCTCGCCTGCGACCACCTGCATCCTTTTGAGGGCTGGTTTGGCTCGCCCGCAGACTTTGAAAATCAGCGTGATCGCGATTTAGTCGAATGCCCGGTGTGCGGCTCGACCACCGTAGAACGTAAGCTGCATGCGCCGCGCATCAACATGGGGGCGCAGCAAAGCGCGGCCAGCGCGAACAGCGAGGCGCGAGCTGCGAGCGAATCAAAACAAAGTGCGGCCATTGCAGTGGCCGCTGAGGCGACGCATGCCGCCATGAATTCTGGCAACGACATCGACATCGCAAAGTTGCGCGAAGCGATGGTGACATTTGCAGCAAACGTGCGTGAAAACACCGAATATGTCGGCGAAAAATTTGCTGAAGAGGCTCGCGCCATGCACTATGGCGAAAAGCCACTCAAAGGCATTCGCGGCCGCGCCGACAAAGAAACTGCGCAAGAGCTAAGAGAAGAGGGCATTACCTTTCAGTCACTGCCGTTTCCGGTGGATTTTCCGAACACGCACTAATTTTGCGGCCTCGATTTTCGATATCTGGGCAACGCAGACTTACGCGTCACCCCCGGTTTTCATCGGGATAACTGCGGGCCGCGCCCCGAATCCTACAAAGCTGATGGATTTGTAAGGCAGCATGGATTCCGGCCTACGCCGGAACGACGAAGGTAGTAAATTAATTCGTGTTTTCCTAGCTGTTCGCTGAGATGCTGGTTTTTCGCCGACGCATGGCCCATGGCTTAGTCAAACAGTGACGTTTGCCTGGCGCTAGTTTCCGCCTCGCGCGTTTCGCGAACGCTGCGAGTTTTGCGTACTTTAATGCCTTCCCGCGCTGGATTTCTCGATCCGTGCGTCTCGAAAATCGCTTGTGCTTCTTTACGGAATGAGTTGCCTTTGCGAGTAACCCACATCGTCGATCGGGCGTGCTCGGCGGCAGCGATCACGTCGATTACGGGCAGCGGGTAATCGCGCCCGAGCACACAGCCATACTCGCGCTGCAGGTTGTCTGGCATGAGCCACGGCTCAAAGATAAAGTCTGTGGGCACCCGCCCGAGCACCGGGATCCATCGTCGCACGAACGCACCGGTCGGGTCCTGATCGCGTGCCTGTTTGATGGGGTTGTACATGCGCACTGTGTTGATACCGGTGGTGCCCGACTGCATTTGTACTTGCGGATAATGAATGCCCGGCTCGTAGTCGAGAAATTCGCGTGCCAGATGCAGCGCCGGTTCGCGCCAGTGCTGCCACAGGTGATAGCTCGAAAAGCTCACCAGCATCGCACGCATGCGAAAGTTGATCCAGCCGGTCGCAGTCAGCATGCGCATGCAGGCGTCAATCATCGGCAGGCCAGTTTCGCCGTTGCGCCACGCGGTTTGCAGCGCGGCGTTGTAATTGTCTTCACGCAGACCGGCATAGGCGCGATGCATGTTGCTGAATTCAATGCTCGGATCGCTCTCCAGCTTTTGAATGAAATGGCAGTGCCAATGCAGCCGACTTTCAAATGACTTGAGCGAGGCAAGCCACCCCGGCTCAACACAGTCAGGTGGCTGGCCTTGCAACAGGGCGCGCTGCTGCCAGACGGCGTGCACCACTTCACGCACGGACAGGCTTCCGTAGGCCAGATGCGCGCTGATCCGCGAGCAGGCGTCGGCGGCCGACAGCGGGCTCGACATTGCAATGCGATAGTGCTGGCCGCGAACGTTGAAAAAACTGTGCAAATCAGCCAGCGCAACGGTGCGGCCGCCGCGCTGGCGTAATGGTTTGTCGCAACCGCTGACCGGCAAATGAGCCGTCGCCACGATGCCGTGACTGTCAATCTGGACATTGGCCTGAACCGCCACCGTGGGCGCATCCAACGGCTCGTTGCGCATGCGCTGCATCCAGATTCCCGACCAGCGGTCGCGATCCTTGAGCCTGCGCACAACGGCTCCACTTGGCGATTCGTGCCACGCAACGCCGTTCGCGCGGCACCATGCGAGCACGCGCTTATCGCGCTGGTACGTGGCGCCGTTGCCGGTTTCCTCAAAGCTCCACAAAGTGAACGTACCCACGCGATGATGGATGTCGGCAAGCACCGCAAGCGCTTCGCCCACCCGGGTCAGCAGCGCCAGCCCCAGCGTGTTGAGATCGGCTCGCAGCGTGGTCAAGCATTGGTTGATAAAGGCCACGTGTTGAGCCGACACATCGGGCTGTGCAATCAGGCTGGGTTCATACAGATACAGCGGCAGCACGGGCCCGGTCGCGCACGCCTGCATTAGCGGCGCGTGATCGGTGATGCGCAGATCGCGTTTGAACCAGACAACGTTAATCACGTGGTTTATCGCGGAAACGGCTCGCGACGAACCTGATTCCAAAACGAAGTGAACGAGCGTTTGAGCATGTTCGGGTTGCCGAAGGCACGCGGCGCGGGAAGTACGGTGGCAGCCACTCGCCGTATCAACACGTCGTAATGGGGATTCAACGTTTTGATTGCGGTGAGTTTGGTTCGCGCCAACAAAGCTGCCAGCTCGTCGCCGCTACCGACCATCACGCTGGCGCAGCGGGCCTGCATCGCAGCCATCACACATTGCCAGCGCTTTGCCGACCAAGGGTAGGCCGCATGAAAGTCGGTGTTGATGATGCCAACCGCCGCGCGGTCATCCGGCAGGTGCAGCGACCAGGGGTGCATCAGCCATACCGCAGCGGCCGGATCATGCTGCGCAACATCGGTTGGCGGCAATGGCGGCGCCGAAAAGAGGTCTGGCTCGACGGTGCGATCTGCCATTATTTGCGGCGAAAGTGCCGGCGTGCTGCTGCGGGCCATGACGTCAAGCATTTCGTAGCTGGTGTCGATCACGCTACCGCTGCAATCCACATCCGGCGCATATCGCGCTACGTTTTCCGCGTTGAACAGATACGGCTTGCCGGTCCAGGTGCCCGCGACCCATTGCCACGATAACGTATTCGACGCCAAATCGCCGTCGAGCAAGTGCCCATACATCCATCGGGCACCCGTCTGCCAGCTCACTTTGCGAATGTGAACGACGTAGGAGGCGATCCACATTCGCGCGTGATTGTGCAGATAGCCGGTGCGGTAGAGCTCACCAATTTGCTGGTCGATGATCGCCACGCCGGTGGTCGCGCCGCGAATATCGTCGGGCAGTACATCGGCGTAGGCAGAGGCCGGCGGATGGTGCGGCTGGCGCCAAATGTCAACGCCTAGTCGGTCCCAGACATGCTGGAAATACTCGCGCCATCCAAACTCGAAAGCGATTTTGTCGTCCCAAGTTAATTCCGATCGTGCCTGAATGTTCTGTAGCAGCTCGGGAATGTGGGTCAGGCCGTGGGTGATGTGCGGCGATAAGCGCGTAACGTCGCCATTTAAATAATTGCGGGTTCGCGCATAGCGCTTGGCGTCGATATTGTTGGCGCGGGTGAGCGCGTCGGCGCGGGTCGGTACTAAAGACATAGCTCGGGTCATCATGCAACTTCTATTGATTTACGAACTCCCTGACCTGAATGGTAGCGGCAAATTTGGCAAAAGCAGCGCGGCGCGCCTGAGCTATAATTTGATTTTAGAGAGACATAGCTCAGTTGGTTAGAGCACCACCTTGACATGGTGGGGGTCGCTGGTTCGAATCCAGTTGTCTCTACCAAATTTATTGAATACGCACTGACAAGGGATGCCGAAGAATGCCGCGAACTCGCACCAGCACAGGACTTACCGCTCAACGGAGCTAGTGCTTGTCGCGCGTCACCTTGACGTATTCAGCAAAAGCAGCTTCGGCTGCTTTTTTGTTTTCTAAAGTTAAAAAACTATGATTCAAGTACAACTCCCCGACGGTTCGAAGCGCCCATTCGACAAACCGGTTAGCGTGATGGAAGTCGCCGCCAGCATCGGTTCTGGCTTGGCCAAAGCCGCACTGGCCGGTAAGGTTGATGGCAAGTTGGTCGACACGTCGTTTGTGATCGACAAAGATTCCGATCTCGCGATCATCACCGACAAAGACGCCGAGGGTGTGGATGTCATTCGCCACTCAACGGCGCATTTGTTGGCCTACGCGGTGAAAGCGCTGTTCCCCACCGCTCAGGTCACCATTGGACCGGTGATTGAGGATGGCTTTTTCTACGATTTTTCGTATGAGCGGCCGTTCACGCCTGAGGATCTGGTCAAGATCGAAGCGAAGATGACTGAGTTGGCGAAAAAAGACGAAAAGGTTGGCCGCACGGTGTTGCCGCGCGACGAAGCGGTCGAGTATTTCAAAGGTATCGGTGAGATTTACAAGGCCGAGATTATTGCCAGCATTCCCGCCGGCGAAGATGTGTCGCTTTATTCTGAAGGCAGCTTTACCGATTTATGCCGCGGCCCGCATGTGCCGTCCACCGGCAAGCTCAAGCATTTCAAACTAATGAAAGTGGCTGGCGCTTATTGGCGTGGCGATCATCGCAACGAAATGTTGACCCGCGTTTACGGCACGGCGTGGGCGAAAAAAGAAGAACTCGAGCAATACCTGTTTCGCTTGGAAGAGGCCGAGAAGCGCGATCATCGCAAAATTGGCCGCCTGCTTGATTTATTTCACACCCAAGAGGAGGCGCCAGGCATGGTGTTCTGGCATCCGAACGGTTGGCGCGTGTGGCAAATCGTTGAGCAATATATGAGGAAGGTTTACGAGAACAACGGCTACCAGGAAGTGCGCGCGCCGATGATTCTTGATCGCACCTTGTGGGAAAAATCCGGGCACTGGGAAAACTACAAAGACGCGATGTTCACCACCGAGTCCGAAAAGCGGACTTACGCGGTCAAGCCCATGAATTGCCCGGGGCATATCCAAATTTACAACGCTGGGTTGCATTCATACAAAGAGCTGCCGCTGCGTTATGGCGAGTTCGGTTCGTGTCATCGCAACGAATCATCGGGCTCGCTGCACGGCATCATGCGGGTGCGCGGCTTTGTGCAGGATGACGGCCATATTTTTTGCACCGAAGACCAAATTCAGGCGGAATGTGTTGCCTTCAACGAATTGCTGAAAAAAGTGTATGCCGACTTCGGCTTCACCGACATCATCTACAAAATCTCCACCCGTCCGGAAAAACGTGTCGGCTCGGATGAGGTGTGGGACAAGGCAGAGGCTGCACTGAAAAACGCGCTCGATTCGGTCAACGCGCCGTGGCAAGAGTTAAAAGGCGAGGGCGCGTTTTACGGGCCCAAGATTGAGTATTCGCTGAAAGACGCATTGGGACGGGTTTGGCAGTGTGGAACCATGCAAGTGGACTTTAATATGCCCGTTCGTTTGGGCTCAGAATATGTGGGTGAGGACAACACGCGGCGTCCGCCGGTGATGCTGCACCGGGCAATTTTGGGCTCGCTAGAGCGTTTTATCGGCATCCTGCTCGAAAACTACGCCGGAGCGCTGCCATTGTGGCTTGCTCCGCGGCAGTTGGCGGTGGCCTCAATCACGTCCGATCACTCGGAATATGCGCAATCTGTTGTAAATCAGTGCAAGGCTGCAGGGCTCCGTGCAGAGGCAGACTTGAGGCCAGACAAAATATCCTATAAAATTCGAGAGTTGAGCATTCAGAAGCTTCCGTACATTGCTGTAGTGGGGGCCAAAGAAGCTGAAGCGGGTGCAGTCGCCGTACGCGGCAGGGGCAACGTGGATTTGGGTGTTATGCCCGTCGCAGAATTCATCGCGCTGGCGGTAGGTGTTAACCGACCGGGTGCCCACATCACGAATTAATTTGGAGTTATCACATAGCCGATAAAGAAACGCGAATCAATCGAGAGATCACCGGTCTCGAGGTTCGACTGATAGACAAAGACGGTGAGCAGGCGGGCATTAAAACATTGCGTGAAGCAATGCAAATGGCCGAGGACGCAGAACTTGATCTGGTAGAAATTGCGCCAACAGCGCAGCCGCCAGTGTGCCGAATCATGGACTACG
Organism: Burkholderiales bacterium; assembly: GCA_014378555.1. GTDB lineage: Bacteria > Pseudomonadota > Gammaproteobacteria > Burkholderiales > Casimicrobiaceae > Casimicrobium. Next base: position 49,883 of record JACMNN010000017.1, read on the forward strand.
GCAAATTCAAGTTTCAGGAAGCCAAACGCCTGCAAGAGTCAAAAGGCAAGCAAAAGCAGATTGAGATCAAAGAGATCAAGCTGCGACCGCAAACCGATGAAAATGACTATCAGATCAAGATGCGCAAGCTCGGCGAGTTCATCGCTGAGGGCGACAAAGTTAAGGTCACCCTTCGCTTTCGTGGCCGCGAAATGGCGCATCAAGAGTTCGGCATTCGGCAACTCGAACGCATCAGAGCAGAAACTGGCGAAACCTGTGTGGTCGAGCAGTTTCCGCGTTTAGAAGGTCGGCTCATGGTGATGATGCTGGCTCCGAAGAAAAAGCAGTTGCCGGGCGAAAAAGGCGCGGCACCTGCAAAAGCAGCACCTGCTCCGGCAGTGGCTGCAACTGCAAAGCCCACTCCGGTGGTCAATGCGGTGACCCTGCCTGCTCAGGCACCCAAGATTGCAGCGTAGTTGCTGTAGCGCCTGACGAGCAGTTTAAGAAGGAACCTAGGCAATGCCTAAGATGAAGACCAAAAAGAGCGCGTCAAAGCGGCTCAAAGTCCGCGGGAGTGGCAGCATCAAGCGCGCTCACGCTACAAAGCGACACATTCTGACCAAGCGCACGACGAAGAACAAACGTCAATTGCGCGGTACATTGACGATTCACCCATCTGACGAGAAATCCGCTCGTCAAATGTTGCCGTACGCATAAGGAGGACTGAAAAATGCCTCGCGTAAAACGTGGCGTCACAGCCCGTGCCCGTCACAAGAAAATAATCGCATTAGCCAAAGGCTACCGCGGTCGTCGTAAGAACGTCTATCGCGTTGCCAAGCAAGCCGTGATGCGCGCTGGGCAATATGCCTATCGCGATCGCCGCAACAAGAAGCGCGATTTCCGTGCCCTGTGGATTGCGCGTATCAACGCAGCAAGCCGCGAGTGCGGTATGAAGTATTCGACCTTCATGGGCGCGATGAAAAAAGCGCTTTGTGAAATCGACCGTAAGGTGCTCTCAGACATGGCGGTCTTTGACATGCCAGCGTTTAAGGCGCTCGTAGAGCGCGTGAAGCCGGCCTAGTTAACTAGCGCCTCCTGCTTTACATGCTCTAGAGCAACCCAAAAAGGGAGGCGAAAGCCTCCCTTTTTTTATTTTTTGTCGTCATCCCGGCGAAGGTCGGGACCCCTGTTGGCAATCCAGTCTTGCTCGCGTGCGACGATGGACCCCGGCCTTCGCCGGGGAGACGAATTTCGGAGAATGTGTGTGCCAGAACCATCACTAACCCAACGTGCCACGCCTCACGGCATCGCCAGTTCACGCGAAGAGCCTACAGGCGTTATCGCTGCGGCGCTAGCTGATTTTGCGGCGTGCGACACCACCGCCTCATTAGAAGATGCGAAGGCAAAGTATCTCGGCAAAACCGGCGCGGTCACCGAGTTGCTAAAAGGCATGGCCGCGCTTTCGCCAGAACAAAAGAAGACCCGTGGCGCTGAAATCAATGCGCTAAAAAGCGCGGTTGAAGCGGCGCTCAAAGCGCGTCGCGACGCACTCGCCAACGATTCATTAAATGCCAAACTCGCATCGGAATCGATTGATGTGACTTTGCCTGGTCGCGGTCGCGGTAACGGCGCCATTCATCCGGTGATGAAAACCTGGCAGCGCGTTGAAGAAATCTTCGCCTCGATCGGCTTTGATGTTGCCGACGGCCCGGAAATTGAAGCCGACTGGTTCAATTTCACCGCGCTGAACAATCCGCCCAACCATCCCGCACGTTCGATGCAGGACACGTTCTACGTTGATATGAACGGCAGCGATGGTTTGCCGCTATTGCTGCGCACCCACACCTCGCCGATGCAGGTGCGCTACGCCCGGATGCACGCGGGGGATGTCACCGCAAAAGGCAAACCAATCAAGGTCATCGCACCGGGACGCACTTACCGCGTCGACTCGGACGCAACGCATTCGCCAATGTTTCACCAAGTTGAAGGCTTGTGGATTGCCGAGGATATTTCGTTCGCCGATTTGAAGGGCGTGTACACCGATTTTCTGCACCGCTTCTTTGAGACCGACCAGTTACAGGTTCGCTTTCGCCCCAGTTACTTCCCGTTTACCGAGCCCTCTGCCGAAATCGACATGAAGTTTGAAAGTGGGCCACTCAAGGGACGATGGTTGGAAATTTCCGGCTCTGGACAGGTGCATCCCTCAGTCGTTAAAAACTTCGGCCTCGATCCGGAAAAGTACATTGGCTTTGCGTTCGGATCTGGAATAGAGCGGCTTACGATGCTGCGCTACGGCATCGGCGATTTGCGATTGTTCTTTGAGGGCGACTTACGATTCTTGAAGCAATTTGCGTAAGTCACTCGATGGTCGTTCGTGCGTTGCTCACAGCGCAGACGACCTTCGACTTTTAAGTGATTCATGTCGTCACGACGATGCAAATTGACACAGCTTTACGATGCAGCCCCTATCCAATGTAGGCTTGGGCACAAATTTCAATAGAAATCGACTTTAGCAAAAATGACCGTCTAGCCTTTTTGCAAGAAGGCTTTAACGAACATGCTGATTTCGCCATTCATACCGAGCACACCATGCAATTTTCCGAATCCTGGCTCCGCAGTTTCTGTAATCCTTCGCTGACGACAGAGCAACTCGCGCACGCGCTTACCATGGCCGGCCTTGAGGTGGAAGAGGTGACGCCCGCTGCGCCGCCGTTCACGCAGGTGGTGGTTGGCGAAATCTTGACCCGCGAGAAGCACCCCAACGCCGACAAGTTGGCGCTCTGCACGGTCAACGTCGGCGCATGGTCGGCGCTACCGCTGCAAATCGTGTGCGGCGCGCCCAACGCTCGAGTCGGCATCAAAGTGCCTTGTGCGTTGGTCGGTGCCGATTTGTCAGCGCCTGCGGGCAAGCCGTTTTTGATAACCCAGGCTACCGTGCGTAGCGTTGAGTCAAACGGTATGTTGTGCAGCGCGCGCGAGCTTGGCCTCTCCACTGACCACGGCGGCTTGCTGGAGCTTGCCGATGACGCGCCGGTAGGCGCCGACATTCGCGAATATCTGTCGCTCAACGACAGCAAATTCCTGATTAAACTGACGCCGAACAAAGCCGACTGCTTGAGCGTGTACGGGGTCGCGCGCGAAGTGCACGCGATTACCGGTGCCCCGCTAGTGGCGGAGCCCGTGGCTTCGGTGACCGCAACGCTCACCGAAGTGCTACCGGTAAAAGTTTTGGCGCCTGATCTCTGCGGTCGCTTCGCGGGCCGCGTAATTCGCGGCGTAAACGCCAAGGCGTCCACGCCCGCGTGGATGCGCGAACGGCTTGAAAAATCGGGGCAACGTTCGATCACAGCCCTGGTCGATATTTCCAACTACGTGATGCTCGAAGTGGGCCGTCCGACGCACGTGTTCGATCTAGATAAAGTCCATGGCGGATTAGAAGTCCGTTGGGCCAAAAAAGGCGAGTCGCTTAAGCTGCTTAACGGCAACACCGTCGCCCTCGACGAAAACGTGGGCATCCTTGCCGACGCTCAGGCCGTCGAATCGCTGGCAGGCATTATGGGCGGCGACAGCACCTCCGTGTCGCTTGATACGGCCAACGTCTATGTAGAGGCCGCGTTCTGGCATCCACTGGCAATTCAGGGCCGCGCGCGTCGATTCAATTTCGCAACCGATGCCGGACATCGCTTCGAGCGCGGCGTCGATTGGGCAACCATCCCGGCCCATCTCGACCGCATTACCGCGCTGATCCTCGAAATTTGTGGCGGCGAAGCCGGGCCAATGGATGACCAGATCATCAGCATCCCTGAGCGTAAGCCCGTGACCATGCGCATCTTGCGCGCACAAAAAGTCATCGGCGTTGCCGTCAGCGGCGATCAAATGGCGAGCATTTTCACCCGCCTCGGACTCACCCACACGCGCAGCCCAGAGGCGTTCACGGTCACCGCGCCCAGCTTCCGATTTGACATCGAAATCGAAGAAGATCTGATCGAAGAAATCGCGCGTATCTACGGCTTCGACAACATCCCAGCAATGCCGCCGCTGGCTCGCGCCGTGATGCGCTCGCAACCAGAAGCGCAGCGAAGCCTGCACGCCCTGCGCGCCCGCATGGCGTCGCAAGACTATTTTGAAGTCATCAACTACAGCTTTGTTGACGAGGCTTGGGAGCGAGAATTGATCGGCAACCCCGATCCGATCAAGCTGCTGAACCCGATCGCCAGCCAAATGGCGGTGATGCGCTCGTCACTGATCCCCGGCATGCTCGCCAACATCCAATACAACGCCAGTCATAAAGCGGACCGCGTTCGCGTGTTTGAGCTGGGCAAGGTGTTTGCGCGTGACGCGAGCGTCGTGGACGGCGCGCTGTCGGTCGCGGGCATTAGCCAGCCGTTACGATTGGCCGGTGCCGCGTTCGGTGGTGCGTTGCCAGAGCAGTGGGCGAACCCGAAGCGAACCACCGACTTTTTTGACGTGAAGGCCGATCTCGCAGCGGTGCTCCCTGACGACGTGCGCTTTGAGGCGGCGGAACATCCGCTGTTGCATCCCGGCCGGTCCGCGCGCATTGTGCTGGGCAACGCCACGTTGGGTTGGCTCGGTGAACTGCATCCAAAGCATTTGGCGCGCTTCGAGCTTTCAAGTGCCCCGATTGTGTTCGAGCTCGACGTCGCACCGTTACAGCAGTTACCCGTGGTCAGTCACGTCGCCGTGTCGAAACAACCGCTGGTTCGGCGCGATATGGCGCTGGTTGTCACCAATTCAGTTCATTCTGACGTGTTGGTGACCACCATGCGCGCCGCCGCGCCCGCCTATGTCCGCGGTGTGGAAGTATTTGATGTTTATCGCGGTGCGGGGCTTCCGGACGGTGCAAAAAGCGTTGCAATTCGGGTACTTATGCAAGATACTGAACGTACGTTGGCAGATACAGAAATTGAGGGAGCGTGCCAACAAATGCTCTCAGCAGCTAAACAACAACACGGCGCGACACTACGCACCTAACCTGACTTTTGACTTTTGCACGATGGCTGATTCGGTAACCAAAGCGGAACTTGCTGATGTCCTGTTTGAGCGATTGGGCTTAAACAAGCGCGAGGCCAAGGACATGGTCGACTATTTCTTTGAAGAAGTGCGCGAGGCATTGGAGCGCGGCGAAGACGTGAAACTTTCGGGATTTGGTATTTTTAATCTTCGGGAAAAATCGCAACGCCCTGGCCGCAACCCAAAAACTGGCGAAGAAATTCCGATCACAGCGCGTCGCGTAGTCACCTTCCACGCCAGCAATAAACTCAAAGGCCAAGTGGATTCTGCCCATGCCGAGCGAGAACACGCCGCTAGCTGAGCTTCCCCCCATCCCGGCCAAGCGCTATTTCACTATCGGTGAAGTCAGCGACCTTTGCTTGGTGAAGCCGCACGTCTTGCGCTATTGGGAGCAAGAGTTCGGGCAATTGCGGCCGGTCAAGCGACGCGGTAATCGTCGCTATTACCAGCACCACGAAGTGCTGCTGGTACGGCGCATTCGCGAGCTGCTCTATGGCGAAGGTTTCACCATCATCGGCGCACGCGGTCGCCTAGATGAAGAGGCCAACGGCGCGCAACCACTGACCAGGCGGCGTGGGTCGGCGGCTGCGTCCTCTGCAGCCGCGACCGCCGCCACCTCTGCAGCAGCAGCGCAGACCAGGGCCGACGCAGAAGAACTGCGAAGCGAGCTTTTAGCGATTGCCGATTTGCTTGATCCAAATTAGCGCCAGTAAAAGTCCGGTGCGACTCGACTGCTAGAATTAAGACTACGGTGTATGGCGCAGCCTGGTAGCGCACTTGCATGGGGTGCAAGGGGTCGTAGGTTCGAATCCTATTACACCGACCATATTTA
>JACMNN010000113.1 GCA_014378555.1 Burkholderiales bacterium
GCTGCGACCCTTGCGCTACCGCTCGGCGTCATGATGGGCGCCTATAAGCCCATCGAGGCGTTCTTTGAACCGTTCGTTTCGTTCGCCCGCTACCTGCCGGCGTCAGCGTTCATTCCGCTGCTTATTTTGTGGGCCGGAATCGGCGAAGCGCAAAAGCTCGCCGTAATTTTCATCGGCTCGTTCTTTCAACTGGTATTGATGATTGCGGTGGTCGTTGGCAATACGCGACGTGATCTGGTGGAGGCCGCCTACACATTGGGGGCGACCGACGCGAGCTTGGTTAAACGGGTGTTGATCCCGGGCGCCGCACCGGAGATCGCAGAGATTCTGCGCATGGTGCTGGGATGGGCATGGACCTACGTGATCGTCGCCGAATTAATCGGCGCGTCAAGCGGCATCGGGCACATGATTACTGACTCGCAGGCCTTGCTAGCCACCGATCAAATTATTTTTGGCATCATCGTAATCGGGCTCATTGGTTTGCTCAGCGACCTATTTTTTAAGGTGGCAAACCGCAAGCTTTTCCCTTGGGCGCAACTAGGCAAGTGAGCGGCGAATAACACCATGAGCATCCTCTCCATTCGCGGCGTATCGCGTAGTTTTGAATCGGCCGGCCGTGCGCCAACCATCGCGTTGCAGGCCACTGATCTTGAAGTCGAGGAAAACGATTTCATCACCATTCTTGGCCCATCGGGCTGCGGCAAAAGCACGCTACTGCGCATCGTCGCCGGACTCGACAAGCAGTCGTCAGGGGAGGCATTGCTTGACAACCAACGAATCGATGGACCCGGCGCAGGCCGCGGCATGGTGTTTCAAAGCTACACGCTTTTCCCGTGGCTCACCGTGCTCGACAACGTGTGTTTCGGATTACGCGAACGCAACCTACCGCGCGCCCAACAGCTCGAAATTGCCAACGCCTTTATTAAAAAAGTCGGACTGCGTGGCTTCGAAAATCACTTTCCGAAACAACTCTCCGGCGGCATGCAGCAACGTACTGCCCTCGCCCGCGCGCTAGCCAACAACCCACGCATGCTGCTGATGGACGAGCCGTTCGGTGCGCTTGATCATCAGACCCGAGAGCTGATGCAGGAGTTGCTGCTTGGCATTTGGGAGGCGGAAAGAAAGACCGTACTTTTTGTGACGCACGATATTGACGAGGCCGTATTCATGGGCAGTCGGGTGGTGGTGATGAGCGCGCGACCGGGTCGCATTAAGCTCAATCGCGAAGTGCCAATTCCACATCCGCGCCACTATTCGGTGAAGACGACGCCGGTATTTTCAGAGCTCAAAGCGGAGCTGATGGAGCAAGTTCGCGTAGAAGTTCTCGCGAGCCAAAGCATTAACGCGTAATCAACCGGTCCCGGGCTTGACTGCGTTGTCACGAAGGCCCTTAGCCACGTAATCGGACGTATACGCCCAGCCCGGCTCGGGCAGCTCGGGCCTACCCGTTAGAAATCCTTGAATCAAATCGAACTGCATGTCGGCACAAGCGCCTGCCTCGGCAATTGTCTCTACGCCTTCCGCGAGTGCTGTTGCGCCGACGTCGTGCACGATTTGCACCAGCTGCGCCACTAGCTGGCGTTTCTTCGGATTTGCCCGATCCAGATCGCGAATCAGTCCCATGTCGAATTTCACAAAATGCGGCGGCACCTCGGCCAGTTCCATCAAGCGCGCTTGTCCCGCGCCAAAATCGTCATAGGCAAACTGTACATTCAGTGCTGCGAGTCGGTCCGCCATCTCCCGCACGTCGGCAATCCGGGTGACTGCCGTTTCATGCACTTCTACGACAAGCGCCGCTGACGGAACCATGGCACGCAGCAATTCAATCGAACGATAAAACGGCTCGGTGAACATCTCCTTCGGATGCGCATTGACGAACAGCGTTGCGTCCGGTGCAAAAGTAGCCGCAGCAGACAGTCCCGCCCAACGAAACGCTTCGCTCAGCTCAACCTCACTGGCCAATCGCCCCGCCATCGCAAACATCTCCATTGGCGACTGCGGCAGGCCGACTACGTAGCCGCGGCCGAGCACCTCAAACGCGCGCAACCGCCCGTCGCTCACGCTGACAATCGGTTGCAGTGCCGCATTCACCGTCTTGCCCTTGAGCATCGCGGTGAACTCGCGCTCCTCCAGCACAAAGTGATCGCTCAAAATTGGCGCGCGGCTGACGATGATGGTTTGATCATTATTCTGATGCGCCAACGCTGCGAGCAGGGATGGATCAATGCGGCGAATACGAAACTCAGTGACGCCAAAGTGAACGACGTCGCCTTCATCAAGTAGCGCTGAGCCGTGAACCTGAACACGGTTCAGAAACGTGCCATTGCCGCTATTCAGGTCAATCACGCGCAGCAAACCGCCAATATCGCGCTCTATACGGGCATGTTGGCGCGACGTCTCCGCCGACGGAATCGCAAGGTCGCACGCAGCGTCACGACCCACCACAAACGGAAAGCGCGGCAAATGAATCAACGCCATTGCACCGTCGGTAGAGACGCCTTCCAGACACCAGTTTTCCATCAACTCGCTTTCGAAAAACTACGCGGTTGCACTGTACATTTCGCCGATTGTAAGAACGCGGCCGTTCAATCCAAGCAACATCAATCCGGGGCATCGATTTTTCTAAATCGACTTTTAACTGAAACAGTCTACCAACAAAGGCTGGGGTTAATTTTTGCGATAAGTCGACTTCGAACAGTCATCATGCCATCGGCAATGACCGGCATTTATTGGGTTTCGCCCCCCTAAGCGGCATCCTCGGCTTGTAAATCTACCCGCCAGCGGCCATACCGAGCGCCACCGCCTCTGCTACCCGGATGCCATCGATGCCCGCTGACATGATGCCGCCGGCATAGCCCGCACCCTCGCCTGCCGGGAACAGGCCGCGCACATTCACGCTCTGCAAATCGGTGTCATTGCGCTTGATACGGATCGGGGAACTGGTGCGCGTTTCGACCGCCGTCAACACCGCATCGGCCATGAAAAAGCCCGGAATCTGCTTGTCAAACGCGGGCAACGCCTCGCGAATCGCGGTGATTGCGTAGTCCGGGAGTGCCGAGGCTAAATCGGTCAGATGCACGCCAGGCTTGTAGCTGGGCTGCACGCTGCCAAATTCAGTCGACGCCTTGCCCGCCACAAAGTCACCGACCAGTTGGCCCGGCGCACTGTAGGTGCTGCCGCCAAGCTCGTAGGCCCGACTTTCCCAGTGCCGTTGGAACTCGATGCCTGCGAGCGCATGGCCGGGGTAATCCTCAGGCGTGATGCCCACCACGATACCTGCGTTCGCGTTCATTTCGTTACGTGAATATTGGCTCATACCGTTAGTGACCACTCGCCCCGGTTCCGAACTTGCCGCCACCACAGTGCCCCCCGGACACATGCAAAAACTGTACACCGCGCGGCCGTTGCTGGCGTGATGCACCAATTTGTAATCGGCTGCACCCAGCGCCGGATGGCCCGCGCTTGGACCGAATCGCGCGCGGTCGATCAAACCCTGCGGATGCTCTACGCGAAAGCCAATCGAAAACGGCTTCGCCTCGATATACACGCCGCAATCAAATAACATTTTGAAGGTGTCGCGAGCGCTATGTCCGATGGCAAGAATCACATTGTCCGCGCGAATGGTTTCGCCGTTTTCCAGCACCACGCCGCGGATCTGTTTGCGCTCATCAGCCGCCGCGCCCGCTTCGAATTCAAGGTTGACGACCTTGTGTTGAAAGCGAAATTCGCCGCCGAGAGACTCGATGGTTTCACGAATGTGCTCGACCATTTTCACCAAGCGAAATGTGCCCACGTGTGGCTTGCTGGAATACATGATTTCTTCCGGTGCGCCAGCCTTCACGAACTCTTCAAGCACCTTGCGACCGTAGTGCTTTGGGTCCTTGACCTGTGACCATAATTTTCCATCAGAAAACGTGCCTGCGCCGCCTTCGCCATACTGCACGTTGGACTCAGGATCGAGCTCGCCCTTGCGCCAAAACGCCCAGGTGTCTTTGGTTCGCTCACGCACGATTTTGCCGCGCTCCAGAATGATCGGCTTAAGCCCCATTTGCGCCAGGATAAGCGCCGCGAACATGCCGCATGGACCCAGCCCAATGATCACTGGGCGCAGCGACTTTTCATTCGCCGTGTCAGGTGTTGCGACAAATTTGTACGACGTATCCGGCGTCACGCCAATGTTTAAATCTTTACGAAATTTCTTAAGCAGGTACGCCTCGTGGGCAGGCGCAACTTCGACATCCAGCGTGTAGACAAGCTGAACATCGGCCTTCCGGCGCGAATCAAAACCGCGACGAAAAACAATGAACCGAAGCAGCGCTTCAGGCTTGATTTCTAGCCGGGCGAGCAGTGCCTCAGTAACGTCTGCTTCAGCGTGATTGAGGGGAAGTTTAAGCTCAGTAATTCGCAACATATTGACACCTTTGGCGGAGATTTATTCCGCGTGAGCGTCGATTTTAGCGGGGCGGCCGCGGTGCCCGTGGGCAGTCGCAGCGAGCGACGCACTCGACTGCTGCGCATCACGATCAAGCGCGCGTGGGCGCGGGCTGCCACCTGAATCGGCGAGTGGTTACCGAATCACCTCAAGCCCGCCCATGTAAGGCCGCAACACTTCCGGCACCGTGATCGAGCCATCCTGGTTCTGATAGTTTTCCATCACCGCGACCAGCGTGCGCCCGACTGCCAAGCCCGATCCGTTCAAGGTATGCACCGGTTCGTTTTTGCCAGCAGCGTTTTTGAAGCGTGCGCCCATGCGCCGGGCTTGAAACGCTTCGCAGTTCGAACAGCTCGAAATTTCGCGGTAGGTGTTCTGCGCCGGCAGCCACACTTCAAGGTCGTAGGTGCGCGCGGCAGTAAAGCCCATGTCGCCCGTACACAGCAACATCACGCGATACGGTAGACCGAGTTTTTGCAGAATTTTCTCGGCGTTGCCGGTCATCTCTTCGAGCATCGCATTCGACTCTTCGGGCTTGCTGATGTAGACCATCTCCACCTTGTCAAACTGATGCTGACGAATCATGCCGCGCGTGTCTCGCCCATAGCTGCCCGCCTCCGAACGGAAGCACGGCGTGTGCGCGGTGAGGCGCATCGGCAGTGCATCGAGGGGCACCATGGTGTCGCGCACTAGGTTGGTGAGCGAGACTTCCGCCGTCGGAATAAGATAGCGATTCTTAATGGCCCCGCCCTCGATTGCGTCATCGGCAGGCATCGGTACTTTATACAAATCTTCTTCAAATTTCGGCAGTTGCCCGGTGCCAGTCATCGATTCCGCGTTCACGATGTACGGCACATAACACTCGGTAAATCCGTGCTCGTTGACGTGCGTATCGAGCATGAACTGCGCCAGCGCGCGGTGCATCCGCGCGAGCGGGCCCTTCATGACGGTGAAGCGTGCGCCTGAGAGTTTCACGCCCGCCTCAAAATCCAGCTGCGCGCCGGCAGTGGTGGTTAGGGCCTCGCCGAGTGCGACGTGGTCTTTCGCGGCAAATGCAAAGCTGCGCGGCCCCTTGTTGTCGGGCGACCAGCGACGCTGCTCGACGTTTTCATCGCTGTCTTTTCCAATCGGAACTGACGCTTGAGGCAAGTTCGGAATCGTCATCAGCAACGTATTGACTCGATCCTGAATCAAAGCCAGCGCGGCCTCGTTCGCCTTGACCTTTTCCGGCACTGCCGCGACCTCGGCGAGCAGCGCCTGGGCCTTAGCTTCGTCCTTCGCCGCCTTAGCCTGACCTACGGCCTTGCTGAGCGTGTTGCGCTGCTGTTGCAAATCCTGGGTCTGGATTTGCAGCGCCTTGCGTTCAGCCTCCATGGCCTCGAACGCAGCGACGTCGATAACGGTGTTGCGCTTCAACAAGGCCTCGGCGGTGGCCGCCAAGTCGTTGCGTAGTAAGTTGATGTCAAACATGATCAGTCACTCGAAAAATTAGATGCAATAGAGAATGAGCACAGGCAAAAGCCAGGTGCGAACGAATACGGGAGAAAAGAAGCGTCCCGCCTAGCGGGAGCGGGAGGAGCGGCTGAAAGCGCCCGGATGAACGACCACACTAATCCCAGCCAGCCCGAAGGGGGTGGCGTTGCAGGAAGCGGGGCGCAAATACATGCTAATTAGTTTACAAGCATTTTGCCGCTCATTCAAACGGCCGGGTTTCGCTCTCATGCCAACTGCCCAACGCCCATTTCGACAGCACGCCCATTAGCGCAAACAGCACGACACCTGCCCCTGTAATAAGCACCAGTGCGGCGAACATTCTGGGGATATTGAGCTGGTAGCCCGCCTGCAAAATTTGGTATGCGAGGCCGGTGCCAGTGCCGCCCGTTCCAGCAACAAATTCAGCAACAACGGCACCAATCAACGCGAGCCCGGACGAGATACGCAGCCCGCCGAAAAAGTACGGTAGCGCACTCGGAATGCGCAATCGCACCAGCGTCTGCCAACGCGTGGCGCGGTTCAAGCGGAACAAACTTTGCAGGCCGCGATTAACGCTGCGCAGACCCAACGTGGTGTTGGCGATGATTGGAAACAATGCCACCAGCGTGGCGCAGATCACCAGCGACGCGGTCGGGCTTTTAACCCAAATGATGATCAGCGGCGCGATGGCAACAATCGGCGTAACTTGGAGCAAAACGGCGTACGGAAAAAACGCAGTTTCGATCCACGGGCTTTGCACGAAGGCGAACGCAATCAGCACGCCAAGCAGCACCGAACAGACGAGCGCAAGAAAGGTGACCTTGAGCGTCACGACGAGCGCGCTGCCGAGTAACGCCCAATCGTTGACCAATGTTTGTGCCACCACCAGCGGGCTAGGAACTAGGTACTGCGGGACATCGAAGGCAGTGACCCACCATTGCCAGAGCCCAATCAGAAGGGTGGCAACAAGCATGGGTAGCCAAAAGCGTTGCGCCTGAATTCCGGTCACGCCAGCGCATCCTCAATGCTGACCGACGCGCGCAACAAAGCATCTTGCAACTGCTTTGCGAACGCAGCAAACTCGGTCGAGACACGAAACGCTTCATCGCGAGCAATCGTTGGCGAAATCATCACCTCGTCGACCACACGCCCCGGTCGTGCCGCCATCACGATCACCCGTGACGACAGATACACCGCCTCGTGAATCGAGTGCGTGACAAAAATTACTGTGAGATTTTTAGCGCGCCACAACGCCAGCAGTTCGTCATCGAGCCGGTTGCGCGTAATCTCATCGAGCGCGCCAAACGGCTCATCCATCAGCAACAACGACGGATCGGTGACCAGGCTGCGCGCAATCGAGGCGCGCATCTGCATACCGCCGGACAGCTCACGTGGATAAGCGTCAGCAAATTTGTCGAGACCAACCAGTTTGAGCGCCTCGCCAACCCGCTGCTCAGCCTCAGCACGCGGCACGCTTTGCAGGTCAAGCGGCAACCGTACGTTCGCTGCAACACGCGCCCAAGGCATCAACGTAGCTTCCTGAAAAACAAATGAAAGCCGTTGATGATTCGCGCGGGGTTTCGCGTTTGCAAGCGGCAATTCGCCGGAAATAGAAATGCTGCCGCAGCTCGGGGCGAGCAACCCCGCGACCATATTAAGCAACGTGCTTTTGCCACAGCCCGACGGACCGAGCAAGGTGACGAACTCGCCTCGCTGGATATTAAGGTCAACCGGGAGTAGCGCGCGAGTGCCGTTCGGGTAGGTTTTTTCTACGCGTTGAATTGACACGGCGGAAGTATTGATGGGCGCCATGTTCTGCCCGCTTGCTTTTAACGGCAGCAGGCTAGGTGCGACTGACGATGGCATAAAAACTCACGCTTGTTGACGCAACCAAACCCCTCACCCCAATTCGCAAGCAGAACAGGAACGACACCATGCGACCGTAGGAAATCCGGCTGAACAAATCACGGCATCACCTTCACATCGCGAACAAACTTATCGGTCCACGCATCCGTAAATTTCACCTTGGTCGTGTCGATCAATTTGTTTTGCAACATCATGTCCCAAGTCTGCTTCATGCGTGCTTCGGTGATGATGCCGATGCCAAGCTTCGCCGCATCGCCGCCGTCGACGATGCCATTTTCTTTGATCTTACTCAGCCCGTAATTGAGCAACTCGTCGGTCATCGCGGGATTGTCTTTTTTAATCAGCGCGTTGCCAGGTGCCGGATTCTTCAGGTAGCTCTTCCAGCCTTCCATGGTGGCTCTTACGAACGCCTCGATCATCTTCGGATCGCGATCGATGGTTTTCTTAAGCACGGTAATGGTTTCGGTGTAGGGCGGATAGCCAAGATCCGCAAGCAAAAACACGTTCGCGTCTGTCACGCCGCCCTTTTGCACGGCCAGCGTCTCTGAGGTCAAATAACCCTGCATCGCAATTTTTTTGTCTGCCACGAACGGCTGCACGTTGAAGGTGTAAGGTCGCGTTTGCTCGTCCTTGAAGCCGTATTTCGCCTTCGCCCAGGGCCACCAGTTGGTCTGGCCATCGGTGGAAACCAGCACGGTTTTGCCCTTTAAGTCGGCAAACTTTTTCACGTCGTTATGCGCGATGACGACGACCGGATCCTTTTGAAAAAAGGTGCCGACACTGACCGCCTGCACGCCCTGCTCCCACGCTTTGTAATTCTGAATATCGAAACCCATAAATAGGTCGACCTGTCCGACCGCCAGTAATTGCAAGCCGTTCACTTGCGGGCCACCCATCTTCACTGTCACGTCGAGACCATATTTTTTATACGTTCCTTCTGCGACCGCCTGATACAAACCGCCGTGTTCGGCTTGCGCGTACCAGTTACTCTGGAAAATTACTTTTTGCTGAGCAGCAGCCAATGTCGGGGCCGCGATAACGGCAATCGCCAGAGTGGCGCGCAAAACAGTTGCGACCAACGCTCGTTGCATCACAGAACACATACGTAAGCGAAACATGGCATTTCCTGATGCGAAAAATTCACATTAAATTATCGTTGCTTCTGGCGATGTTGGCCGAAATTTGTTTGCTAACAACCCGCGAATTTGTTTCGTTTTTCGGCCTCAGCTTTTCTCGAAGAGCACCTGTTAACGCGGGTTTAGCGCAGTTTTTTGCAACAGTTGACTGTCCGCCAAATTAGTCTCTAAGCCTTTATTTACTGCGCACTCAGGCTAAAAGCTGTGACGCGAAAAAACGTCGCCGCGCTAGAAGTACACCTGCACAGCTGTTGCTACGAACTGCACGACAACATCGAGCAACCGGCCTTGTGCCTTGCCCAATCGGGTCGCTTCTGCGCAAACGCTTCGCGGCCCGGCTGCTCGTCGTACGGGTAGCGCATCACGTCGAGCAATTCAGTTATTTTTGACGTGTCGCCCTGATGCGCGGCGTCAATAGCCTGCTGCGCTAAATAGTTACGAAGCACATATTTGGGGTTCGCCTCGTTCATGCGCTTGATGCGCGCGGCACGCTGCTCTGGCGTTGGGTTTTGCTCGGTGCAAAGTGTTGTGTAGCGCGCGAACCACGCCGCGATTTTTTCACGCGACTGCGTCCACTGGCCCGGCAGATAAAACGCTGCAGCAAACTCGTCGACCTGACTCGCCGTGGCAAGCGTGCGGAAGAAAATGGTCATGTCGATTTCGGCGTCATTCATCAACATGAAAGCGTCATCCATAAGATCGCCCTCGGCATCGGCCCATTGATACAAACCAAATTTTTCCGAGAACACGCGGGCGATTTCCGTGCCGTAGGTTGACTCAAACTTTGCCAGTGCCGTCGCCATAGCTTCAGCGCTCACATCAAGGGTGGACAGCGCAGCACCAAGCCGCGCCAGATTCCATTGCGCGACACCGGGTTGTCGTCCAAACGCATAACGCTTGCCGCCCGCGTCGGTCGTGTTTGGCGTCCAACCCGGATCGAAATTGTCAACCCAACCGTAGGGGCCGTAATCAATCGTCAGGCCAAGAATCGACATGTTGTCGGTATTCATCACGCCATGCACAAAGCCCACGCGCATCCACTGCGCAATGAGTTGTGCTGTGCTGACGCAGACTTCACCAAACCATGCGGCGACGCGCTCGGCTTCAGGCAGTGCTGCGAGATGCGGGAAATAATTGGCAATGGTGAAATCGACCAGCTGCTTTAGCAACGCCGCTTCACCGCGCGATGCAGGCAATTCAAAATGGCCAAAACGAATGAACGTCGGCGCGGTGCGGCAGACAATTGCACCCGGCTCTGGCGCGGCGTTGCCGTCGTAGAACATATCGCGTTCAACCTCATCACCGGTCAGCACCAACGACAGCGCTCGCGTAGTCGGCACGCCGAGATGATGCATCGCCTCAGAGCACAAAAATTCGCGAATCGACGAACGCAACACGGCCCGACCGTCGGCACGACGCGAATACGGCGTCGGGCCCGCGCCCTTAAGCTGCAACTCGTAGCGCTGCTCGACGCCACCCAAACGCGGCGCAATAACTTCGCCCAAAAAAATCGCGCGGCCATCGCCCAGTTGACCGGCCCAATTGCCAAATTGATGGCCGCCGTAAACGGTGGCGTAGGGCTCCATGCCGGGCAACATGCCGTTGCCTGAAAGCGCGTTGACCATTTCGGACGAATGCATTTGCGCATCGCTCAAGCCGAGCGCTGCTGCGACCTCCGGCGAATACGCAATCAGCCGCGGCGCGGCCACCGACGTTGGCGCAACCCTTGACCAGAACGCGCCTTGCACTTGGCGCGCATGGTTGCGCGGGTTGGCGTCACCGGGGAGAGTTCGCAGGAAACGGTTATCAAATTTCAACATAGTTTTACTCGTTCCCCTTCGAAGGAAGGAGAGGTGATTGCGCTTAAACCAGGAACGAATTAACCCGCTTCACATAAGCCGCAGGATCAGCCGGCAAGCCGCCTTCGGCTAGCAGCGCTTGATCAAACAAGATGTGCGCGAGGTCGCCAAAAAGCGCCTCGTTCGCGGTCGATACTTCCAGTTTTTTCACCAGCGGATGCTCGGCGTTCACTTCCAGAATCGGTTTGGTTTCTGGCGCTTCCTGACCGGCTTGTTTGAGCATGCGCGCAAGTTGCGTCGACATGCCGTGATCTTGAACTACCAGGCATGCCGCGGAGTCAACCAGACGCGTGGTGACACGCACATCTTCCGCTTTGTCTTTCAGCGCTTCTTTCAATTTTTCGAGGATCGGCTTGAACGAGATAGCAGCCTCTTCTGCTGCTTTTTTCTCGGCGTCATCCTGAAGCGAGCCAAGATCCACTGCGCCCTTGGCGACCGACTGCAGCGACGTGCCGTCGAATTCGTGCAGGTAGTTCAGCGCCCACTCGTCGACACGATCTGTCATCAGCAACACTTCGATGCCCTTTTTCTTGAACACCTCCAACTGTGGACTGTTTTTGGCGCCGGCGATGGTGTCGGCTGTGATGTAGTAAATCGCTTCCTGACCTTCTTTCATGCGCGCTTTGTAATCAGCAAAACTCACGCTCACCGTGTCGCTGGTGCTTGACGCAAAACGCAATAACTTTGCGAGCTTTTCGCGATTGCTGAAATCTTCGCCGAGGCCCTCTTTGAGCACCGCGCCGAACTCAGCGTAAAAGCTTGCGAACTTTGCCTTCTCAGCATCATCACCGCTCGTCGCCAAATCTTCGAGAGTCGTCAGCACGCGGCGCGTATTGCCTTCGCGAATTGATTTCACGTCGCGGCTTTCCTGCAGCAATTCACGCGACACGTTCAGCGGCAAATCAGCTGAGTCCACCACGCCTTTGACGAAGCGCAAATACGAAGGCATCAGCGCTTCTGCGTCGTCCATGATGAACACGCGTTTTACGTAGAGCTTCAAGCCCGCCTTTTTATCGCGGTTCCACATGTCGTTGGGGGCTTTGGCGGGAACGTAAAGCAGCTGGGTGTATTCGGTCGAGCCTTCAACGCGGTTGTGGCTCCAGGCCAGCGGAGCCTCAGTGTCCATTGCGATCTGTTTGTAGAACTCGATGTACTGCTCAGGCGTGATGTCCTTTTTTGGACGCGCCCTCAGCGCGCTGGCCTTGTTCACGGTTTCCCATGCACCGGTGGCGACCATGCCGCCGTCCTTGCCGTCCGCGCCCTCTTTCCACTCTTCCTTCAGCATCAAAATGGGCAGCGAAATGTGGTCGGAATATTTGTTGATGATGGACTTCAGACGCCATGCGCTTGCATACTCCATTGCATCTTCGCGCAGGTGCAAAGTTACGCTGCTGCCGCGCTCGGCCCGCGTAATCGTCTCAACCTCAAACTCACCCGTTCCACCGCTTACCCAGCGCACGCCTTCATCGACGGCCACGCCGGCACGGCGCGATTCCACAGTGATTTTGTCGGCCACCATAAAGCCTGAATAAAAGCCCACGCCAAATTGGCCAATCAACGAGCCCTGTTCTTTGGCGTTTTCTTTTTGTTCGGCGCCCAGTTTGCTCAAAAAGTCGCGCGTTCCGCTCTTGGCGATGGTGCCCAAATTATCAATGGCTTCTTGCTGCGTGAGCCCGATGCCGTTGTCGCTGATGGTCAGCGTTTTCGCGTCTTTATCCAACGCAACACGCACTTCTAGAGTCGGCGAGTCTTCCCACAAAGCGCCATTGTTTAGCGCCTCAAAACGAAGCTTGTCACAAGCGTCAGACGCATTGGAAATGAGTTCGCGCAGGAAAATTTCCTTGTTTGAATACAAGGAGTGGGTGACCAAGTGCAGCAGTTGTGCGACTTCGGCTTGGAAATTGAGGGTTTGTTTGTTCATGATGAAATTATCTGACGGCTGAGCGCCGTTCCTGTTGAAACTTTTGTGTAGATGTGAGGCTGCGGACTCTCGTTTCAAGACCTGCAGCAATGCGCTGTGGCCGCGTCCTACGCCTGCGCAGCGTCCAGCGCAGCGCGCGACCGCGACCGTTCGCTCACCAGCATATAGGCTCCGGCGCCCAGTAGCAGCGCGATTCCAGCCCATGCGAGCGGGTTGGGCGTTTCTCCCCACACGACAGCCCCGATAACCAGCGCAATCAACAAGGCGCTGTATCGGAACGGAGCGATAAAAGAAATTTCACCATGCCGCATTGCCCGAATCAACAGGAAATAGGCTGCGCTCAAGAACACCGACGCCGCCGCCAGTAAACCCACCTGCGCTTTGGTCACCGGCTGCCACCCCTGCGCCAACGAGATCAGCCCGGCCAATATCGTCACCGTTACCGCGGTGCCGAGGGTGATCAGAATGGACGGCATTGCTACGTCAATCTTTCGTGTGAACAGGTCCCTTGCGGCGTGCAGTAGCGTGCCAAATAGGCACAGCAGCGAATAGCCATTGAAGCCATCGGCCTTCGGTTGCACGATAAGTATTACGCCGACGAAACCCAGCCCGATCGCCAACCAGCGCGCAGGGCCAATGCGCTCGCCTAACCACAACACCGCAAGCAGCGCCAGAAATAATGGCGTGGCCATGTTGATCGCGGTTGCGTTGGCCAACGGCAGATGAAATAGTGCTGTGAGATAGACGAGCGTCGCCGCTGCGTCAAGCGCAGAACGAGTCATTACCGGGCGATGCAAGATTTCTCGCGCTCGCGATTGCGGTCCAAGCAGTATTCCCATCGCATGCGCGATGCCGAGCAGCAGCATCGTGGCGAACGCGCCGCGGATAACGATGAGCTGTGCGCCGGCCAACGATTGGCTAACGTATTTGACGATGGCGTCATTGACCACAAACGAAGCCATTGCACCGGTCATGGCGATGATGCCGCGGCGGTTGGCGGCGGCGCTATTCGCGAACATGTATTTCAACAATCAAAGGGACGACCGGCGCTATTTTCGCAGACGCCGTGTCAGGCAGGCCTTAAATTGGCGAACCGGTGGACCGATCCCGCGCAACAGCGCGCCCTAGGACTTGTTATTTTGTTCGCGCAGCGCGTCAAGCTTTGCTTTGATCTTGGCTTCCATTCCGCGATCTACGGGTTCGTAGAAACGCAGCACTTTCATGTCATCCGGGAAGTAGGTCTCGCCTGCTGCGAAGCCGCCCGCTTCATCGTGGGCGTAGCGATAGCCGTCGCCGTAACCTAAGTTTTTCATCAGTTTGGTTGGGGCGTTGCGCAGGCGCAACGGAACGGGGCGGGTGCCACTTTCTTGCGCGGCTTTTCTGGCTTGTTTGTAGGCGCGGTAGACGGCGTTGCTTTTTGCGGCAACGGCCAGGAATACGCAGGCTTCGGCCAGCGCTAAATCACCCTCGGGCGAGCCGAGTCGTTCGTATGCAGCAACGGCCGAGAGCGTGATTTCGAGCGCGCGCGGATCGGCTAATCCAATGTCCTCTGAGGCCATGCGGATCATGCGGCGACCGAGGTAGAGCGGGTCAGCGCCGCCCTCCAAGATACGGCAAAACCAATACAACGATGCGTCAGGATCGGAGCCACGCACGCTCTTGTGCAGCGCGCTGATGAGGTCATAGAACTGTTCGCCACCTTTGTCGAATCGCGCGCGCGCGCGGGTGAGCGCGCCTTGCACAAATTCGGCTGTGACTTGCTCGACGTTGCCAGAACGAATAGCAGCATCGAGTTGCTCGATGGAATTCAGCAGTCGCCGACCATCGCCGTCGGCATAGTCGACCAGCAGCTGCTGCGCGTCGGCGTCAACGCTGTAGGTTGCATTCAGCATCAACATGGCACGACCCAACATCGTGGTCAGCGCGGCCTCGTCTAAGGCTTCGAGCACGTAGACCTGCGCCCGCGAGAGCAGCGCGGAGTTGACTTCGAACGATGGGTTTTCGGTGGTCGCGCCGATAAAGGTGAACAGGCCGGACTCAACATGCGGCAAAAACGCATCCTGCTGCGATTTGTTGAAGCGATGCACCTCATCGACAAACATGATGGTGCGGCGACCGAACTGATCGCGAGTGAGTTGCGCACGCTCAACCGCTTCGCGAATATCCTTAATGCCTGCCATCACCGCGGACAGGCCGATCATTTCGGCGCCGAACGCATCGGCCAGCAGGCGCGCCAGCGTGGTCTTGCCGACGCCCGGGGGGCCCCAAAAGATCATCGAGTGCGCAACGCCCGCTTTGATGGCGTTGGCCAGTGGCTTTCCGTCGCCGAGCAGGTGGCGTTGACCCACCACCTCAGCAATGGTTTGCGGACGCAGGCGCTCGGCTAGCGGGGCGTGGGTGTTTTTGGTGGGGGCAGGTGACATCTCGCAATCGTACCAAGCGCGGTGCGAGTTGCCCGTACCGCTCTCCTGGCCCTCGGCAGCGAGGCGCCAACTATCCCGCGTTTTCGCGAATAAACCGATCGACGCGATCAACCACTTTGCCGTCACCACGCAGCAGACGCGTAAATTTGGCGATGATGTCGGTGTGACTCATGCCGGGCAGTAAGTCGAGTTCAACTTTGACGCCGATGGCGCGTAGTTCGCGGGCGAGGTTGATGGAGTTTTTTGGATAGACGCGCTTGTCGTCATCGCCGTGCAACAGCAAAACCGGTGGCGTCGTTTTGGCGATAGAGGCCGACGCGTAGTGAATCGGCTGCGTGAGCGCAAGGTTGGCCTCACCGCCGAACAGCGCGATCACGTTCGGCTCGGTGAGTGGCAAAAAGTCGTACGGCCCAGCCAACCCAATCAATCCTTTGACTGCCGTGAGTGGCACTTTTTTGGCTTCCAAAAATGCGCTGTCGAGCGTGAGCATCGCGGCGATGTGGGCCCCGGATGAATGCCCCATGAGGAAGATGCGCGACCGGTCGCCGCCGTATTGATCCGCGTTATTTGCGGCCCAAGCCACTGCCGCCGCTCCGTCGTACAAAAACTCGGGGTATTTGACTTCGGGGTAGACGCGATAGTCTGGCACCACGACGACGTAGCCGCGCTGCGTTAACGCTTCGGCGACGAACAAGTAATCGCCGCGCGAGCCCTCTTGCCATGCGCCACCGTAGAAAAACACCACCACCGGACGCGCCTTTGATGCAACAGCGGTGTCTGTGGGCTGATAAACGTCGAGGCGCTGACGCACATTACCCGTAGCTGTGTAGGCGATGTTGCTCGTTTTTTTATAGGAAAACGACGGCGTCAGCGCGTTGACGATCGACACCGGACCGCATGCGGTAAGTATTGCCATCGCTATCAGTGCAACAACGGAGGCTGCGACTAATCTGAATTTGGCAGTAACCGTGTAAATTAAAAATGCGTGTTTCATCCTCATGAACTACGCAGCAAATGCGGTTATGGTTTGCGCCAAGTTACAGCCCGTATGGCGTCGCGCTCAACCTAGTTTGTTGAGCATCACCAGGTGCGATCGATTGCTGCATGATCATCACTGCGAACCAACGCAACTAATGCCAATGTCATAACTTCAACGTTAAGACTTTTGTTACAAGCGTTCTGTGGATGGGTTTCTTTTTAGCGCCTGACCGCACGCGATGCGCGCCGACTGTGCCGCTCGACGTTGAAGCTTGCATCTGTCAGGGATAAATAACAAAAATGTCACGCATTTTCAAATCGATGCGCTCAGCGCTGCTCATACCGTTTATCGGCGTGGTGGTGCTGGTCGCGGCCTCGATTTCAGCCCTGTCGTATCGCACCGGATTGCAAGCGGTGGACCAACTTTCTGAGCAATTGTTGCTAGATATTTCTAATCGTGTCGCGCAGGCGATGACAAAGCAATTGGCCGCCTCCAGTGTGATGCTCAACGCAGTTGCACCCAGCCTTCCGCAAGGCGCACCCATTCAACATCCTGCAAGTTTGGCACCGGTGACGTTGCTCGGTTTTGAGCAACGAATGTGGATCGCGACCAATCTTTTTGATGAGGGTCAAGCCTATGTTTACTACGGAACAGACAGCGGTGAATTTGTCGGCGTGCATCGTGACAAAAAAGGCCTTTTTGAACTGCGCATTCGCGAGGGCAACGCCACCGAACGTTCGGTGCATGAGGTCATGAGTCCTGGGCTCGCGGCACGCGGTCGGGTGCTGTACGCCGACAATTTCGATCCGCGAACTCGGCCTTGGTACCGAACGGCGGTCGAACGCGGCCGTTTGACGTGGTCGCCGGTGTATGTGGGCTTCACCACCCAAACGCTAACCTTGACGCTGGCCAAGCCGCTCTATGCGGCCAACGAGGTCGCCCCCGGTGCGCCGCGAGTGCTGCGTGGCGTGGTTGCCACCGATATACCGCTAACCGCACTGGCTGAATTCGTACGCGCTTTACAGGTGAGTAGTACCGGCGTGGCGTTCATCGTGGAGCGCGATGGCACTTTGATCGCCGCTTCAACGACCGACAAACTTTTCAGCAACGACGCGAAGCCCACCACGACACGACTTCGCGCCGATCAAAGCGCGAGTCCGCTGGTGCGTCAGGCGTATGCGCAATTGCAGGAAAATCTGCAGCCGACGCGCGTCACGGTGGGTGATGTGGCCGTCGCACACTACTCGTTTGACAGCTCATCGGCAAACGGTCGGGTCCACATGAGCGCCACCGCGCAGCGCGACGCGGCAGGACTCGATTGGACAATGGTGGTGGCGATTCCGCGCGCCGATCATATGGGCGACGTGCAACGCAAGGTGCTTGAAAACGTGCTCATCGGCCTGCTGGCGGTGGGGGTCGCAATTGCAGCAGGCCTGTGGGTGATGCAGCGTGTGACCGGTGACGTACACCGATTGTCCGAGGCCACAAGATTACTGGCACGCGGTCATTCGCCAGAGCGCTTGTTCCCCGAACGCCACGACGAGCTGGGCGTAATTGCCAAAGCGATGGAGGAGTTTAAGGAAGGTTTGCTGAATGATCCACTGACCGGTACCCTAACGCGACGCACGTTTGAGAAGCGATTTGCAAACTACATTGCTGCGCAGCCACACGTGAAAATGGCACTGGTGTTCGTCGATCTGGATCGTTTTAAGCACATCAACGACCAGTACGGTCACGCCGCTGGCGACACGGTGCTTTTGATCTGCGCGCAGCGCATCGCAGCGGTGATGCGCAAAGACGATTTGCTGGCGCGATTTGGCGGCGACGAATTTGTCATGATGTTGCCGGGTGTCACGTCAGATGAAACGCTAAATCGGCAAATTGCACGAGTCACAACAGCGCTGGATCAGCCCATTGCGGTGGCGGGCGTGTCGGTGTTTGTACGCGGTTCGTGTGGTGGCGCGCTGTTCAACCGCGACGGCGACAGCTTGGATCAGCTGCTGAATGTGGCGGACGGGCGAATGTACGAAGCGAAACGGGCGCGTAGTGAGGCGAATTTGGGCTGATTGTCACGCTGAATTTATCGACATGGGCGTGGCCTAGTTCTGCGTCAATAGCAACTACTGTCTGAGCACATCCGCGCCCTTGGGCGGCGTGAACGAGAACGCATCGGCGGCGAGTTTTCCGTTCTTATTCAGCGCTTCAAAACGAATGGTATTGGTGTTTTGTAGCGCATCGCGCCACGTCAACTCTCGCGGCTGCAGCGCAACAATCGCCACGCGTAAATCGCTGAACGCAGCGTCCGCTTTTTTCGACTTCGCTTCGACGAATCCGATTGAGCCCTGTGATTCCAGCACTTTCAAATCAAATAATTTATCGGTTGCCGATGCGTCGAGCAACAACGCCAAAGGCTGCTCGGTCACCGTCTCGCCGAGCTTTTTTATTGTTACTTGATTCAAATCTTCGTCATGCAGCCACACCGTGGCGCCATCGCTCACAATGGTTTGTTTATACGGCTTCTCGTAAACAAAACGAAATTTGCCCGGCCGGGCAATGGCGAAAGTGCCCGCCGATTGCCGGCTCACGCGGCCGTTTTTATCGCGCACTTCCTGGGTGAACGCCCCCGAAAGCGACGCCAGATCACGCGTGTAGCTTTTGAAATCAGTGAGCGCGTTCGCGGGGGTTTGGGCTTGCGCCGATGCGCCTAGCAACACTGACACGAAGGCAATTTTGACGAAGGTATTCATAGGTCGCACATTACGGTTTGACTTCCGCTTCCGCATGCAGAAGACGGGCGATGGCAAAGAAACAGACCCTACAACGCTCGACCGGCGAAGAAGACAGACAAAGGTCATTCTTCGCGCTTCGGCACCAGCACTTCGCGCTTGCCCATTGCATTAGGTCGCGTCACGATACCGGCGTTTTCCATCGCCTCAATCAACCGAGCCGCGCCGTTGTACCCGATGCGCAAGCGGCGCTGCACATAGCTGATC
Source organism: Burkholderiales bacterium (assembly GCA_014378555.1). Taxonomy (GTDB): domain Bacteria; phylum Pseudomonadota; class Gammaproteobacteria; order Burkholderiales; family Casimicrobiaceae; genus Casimicrobium. The sequence continues at coordinate 19,083 of JACMNN010000113.1, forward strand.
GTCGGTTGCCGACTCTCTAGCACGGCGGCAACGGCTTCATCGAATCGAGGATCTTTTTCACCCTCATCTGACCCGCCGCCATTAACTTCGTTCAAGGTCTCGGCATCAGTGCCTTCAAGCACACCTTCAACGTATTGCGGTGGCGCTTGCGCCTTCCAGTGCTCAACCACGCGATGCACTTCATCATCAGTCACAAACGCGCCATGCACACGCACCGGCATGCCGGTGCCGCCGAGCATGTAGAGCATGTCGCCGCGACCGAGTAGCGCCTCGGCGCCCATCTGGTCGAGGATAGTGCGCGAATCAATTTTGCTTGCTACCTGAAACGCAATACGGGTCGGCACGTTGGCCTTGATGAGACCGGTGATCACGTCTACCGATGGCCGTTGCGTGGCAAGAATCAGGTGAATGCCGGCCGCGCGCGCCTTTTGCGCGAGCCGTGCAATCAACTCTTCAATCTTTTTGCCAGCGGTCATCATAAGATCTGCTAGCTCGTCAATGACGACCACGATGAACGGCATTTCTTCAAGCGGTTCCGGCTGATCTGGCGTCAGTGAAAACGGGTTGCCGATGGGCTGGCCTTTTGCCGCGGCATCACGAATTTTTACGTTGTAGCTGGACAGTTGGCGCACGCCCATGTGGCTGAGCAAACGGTAGCGCCGCTCCATTTCGTTGACACACCAATTGAGCGCGTTGGCCGCGAGCTTCATGTCGGTGACCACCGGACAAAGCAAGTGCGGAATGGCGTCGTAAATCGACAGCTCCAGCATCTTCGGATCGATCAGCACCAGCCGCACTTCGCGCGGCTCGGCTTTGTACAACAGCGACAGGATCATCTGGTTGATACCCACCGATTTGCCGGAGCCGGTGGTGCCGGCAACCAGGCAATGCGGCATGCGGCCCAGATCGGCCACCACCGGCCGTCCGGCGATATCCTTGCCTAAGCCCATCGTGAGCAGACTTGAGGCGTCGTTGAATGCAGCACTGCCCAAAATTTCGATTAAGGCCACACTCTGCCGCTGCGGATTTGGCACCTCTAGGCCCATGCACGATTTGCCAGGAATGGTCTCCACCACGCGAATGCTCATCACGCTCATGGCGCGGGCCAGATCCTTCGCCAAGTTGACGATGGAATTGCCCTTTACGCCCACATCCGGCTCGATTTCGTAGCGAGTGATGACCGGGCCCGGATAGGCCGCGAGCACCTTCACCGGCACGTTGAATTCAGCGAGTTTTCGTTCAATTAAACGCGATGTAAATTCAAGTGTTTCAGCCGAGACGACCGGCTGTTCTTTTGGCAAAGGCTCCAGTAGCGACAGCTGCGGCAATACCGAATCCGGAATGTCTGCGAACAGCATCGTCTGCTTCTCGCGCTCCACGCGCTCCGACAATAGCACCGGCTCGAATGTCTCAATAATTTTGATCGGTTCGTGCTGATCGACGCGCCTGAGTTCCTCCTGAACGTAGAGATTGCGCAGCTCAACTTCCGGCGCTGCAAGCTCAAAGTCGCGCTTGATCTCGCGAACCGCGTCGCGCTGTTCCCGCCAGCTTGCCAAACCGTCCAAAAGCAGCGTTCCCAAGCGCTCGCTGAAGCGAAGCCACGGGATCGCGAAGGCGATCGTGACCCCGACAAACACGAACACAATCAACAACAGTGCACTGGGTATAAAGCCAATCAGCGCAAGCAACGGCAAGCCCGCGCTTTGCCCCAACGCGCCACCTGCACCCTGCGGCAGCCCGGCAAACCAACGGTACATTGCCACCGTCTCAAGCGCGCTGCCAGCCAGCAGCAGCAGAGCAAGACCGCAAATGCGCCACGGTAGCGTCACGCCCGAGACCTCAGTTCCCGCATCATCGGCATTTGCGTGCAGCACCCGACGCGGCAAAGTGCGCCAGAGCATCGAAGCAACGAACGCTGGAAGCCACCACACCGCAGCACCCAGCACAAAATAACCGATGTCGCTGGCCCACGCGCCGAACCAGCCTAGCCAGTTCTTAACCACTGGATTTTTGCCGGTAGTCGACCACGCCGGATCGGCCGCGTTAAAGCTCAACAGCGCGACCACCGCCGCAATCAGCAACGCCATGGCGATCAGCCACACGATCCAGCGCCGCAGTGAGACCAATCGTGCTGACGCCGATGTGCTGGCGCGTGCCGCGCGTACGCGGCGGTTGCCACGCGGGCGGTTCACCAGAGTTTTTAGTCGTGTAAACATAGGTCGATTTTATTTTGCCGCGTATGCCGCGACCCACCAATAAAAAAAGCGCCATGTTTGCACAAGGCGCTTTTTTACGCGAAGGTCACAGTGCTTAATACTTGGCGCTGAGCGGAGATTTTTGCGTCGAGAAGTAGGCAGAAAGATTCTCGATGTCAGCCTTCGACAATCCGGCGGCAAAGCCTTTCATGATTGCGTTATTGCGATCGCCCGATTTGTAATCGCGCAATGCTTTAGCCAGATAGTCGGGATGTTGACCGGCAAGGCGGGGATAGTTAACGTCGGTGCTGTTGCCATCTGCACCATGACAGGCAGAGCATATTTCTTTGGCTTTCGCCCCGCCCGCAGCTACGTCAGCAGCAGCGGCGGCGTTGATGAGCAGCAAACAGGCTATTAAGGCGGTAATAGTTTTCATTATTTGCTCTCTGCGTAGTAAGCAGACAAATCGTTCATGTCTTTGTCCGACAGCGACACTGCGATGGCGTGCATGCCTGGGTGTTTACGATCGCCCGACTTGTACGCCTTAAGCGCGCTCACAAAGTAGGTCGAATGCTGTCCAGCAATCTTTGGCACCTTGTAGACCTCGGGGAAGGCCGTGCGCAAGCCCACGATACCGTGGCAGCCTTGACACCGTTGCACCAACTGCGATCCGGCCTTGGCGTCACCCAGTGCAGCGGGGGCCTGGGCGTCTGCCGATAAAGAGACCGTTGCAAACATCAGGCTAGCAACTATTGAGGTTATAAACGCGGTGCGTTCCATACAATTCAGTAACTTTTGGGGAAATCCATTCGATTATATGGTCGAAACGAGGCGCCCCGTGAAGCACCAGTACTTGCAAGCAAAATGATCGGCTTCAATTACTATTGGCGATTAACTTTTTTGCGGTTTGTGGAGCGCCACCTTATGAGCGACAACATTATTCACGTCACCGATGCCACTTTTGACGCCGACGTACTGAAATCCGGCACACCTGTTTTGGTGGACTTTTGGGCAGAATGGTGTGGGCCGTGCAAGATGATCGGACCCATTTTGGAAGAAGTGGCGATTTCGCACGCCGGCAAAATTAAGATCACTAAGGTAGACGTTGACGCGAATCGCGAGGTCGCGGCCAAGTACGGCATTCGCGGCATTCCTACACTGCTGTTGTTCAAAAACGGCGAGCTGGCCGCGCAAAAGGTCGGCGCCTTGTCCAAAGCACAACTGACGGCTTTTGTTGACAGCAACGTCTAACACGTTCAAAATTCATCGTTGTAGTGATTCCCGCCGTCTTGGTGGGATCAAATTTCCTCTCAAAATCAACACGATATAGCGCCCCGGCGCATCTGTTCAAACACATTTTTCCCGAGACCGCTCCGCAGCTTTATGCGTTGAGCCGCTCGCCTGCTTGCCCATCTCACTCTTTTTGGCGCGGCACAATTCCTTCTGGACAATCCCTCACAGCATGAACATAGCTGAACTCAAAACAAAATCTGCCGCTGAACTCCTCGAAATCGCGCTCGCAAATGAGCTCGAAAACGCCAATCGGCTGCGCAAGCACGACCTGATCTTCGCTCTGCTCAAGCAGCAGGCGAAAAACGGCGCGAGCATTCGCGGCTCTGGCGTGCTGGAAGTGCTGCCTGACGGCTTTGGCTTCCTGCGCTCGCCCGAAGCGAGTTATCTTGCCGGCACTGACGACATCTACATCTCGCCATCGCAGATTCGCCGCTTTAACTTGCACACCGGTGACTCGATTGAAGGTGAAGTGCGTACGCCGAAGGAAGGCGAGCGCTACTTCGCGTTAACCAAACTTGATGAAGTCAACGGCTTTCCACCTGAGGCGGGTAAGAACAAGGTTTTATTTGAAAACCTGACACCGCTGTTTCCGAATCAGGTGCTCAGACTTGAGCGCGACATCAAGGCCGAAGAAAACATCACCGGCCGCGTGATCGACATCGTCGCGCCGATCGGCAAAGGCCAGCGCGGCCTGCTCGTCGCGCCGCCAAAATCCGGCAAAACGGTCATGCTGCAACACATTGCGCACGCCATTGCCAGCAACCATCCCGACGTCGTTCTAATCGTTTTGTTGATTGACGAACGGCCAGAAGAAGTCACCGACATGCAGCGCACGGTGCGCGGTGAAGTCGTCGCCTCAACGTTTGACGAACCGGCCACGCGCCACGTGCAGGTCGCCGAGATGGTGATCGAAAAAGCCAAGCGTTTGGTTGAGCACAAAAAAGATGTGGTGATCCTGCTTGACTCGATCACCCGGTTAGCGCGTGCTTACAACACGGTGATGCCATCGAGCGGCAAAGTGCTCACTGGCGGCGTCGAAGCCAACGCGCTGCAGCGGCCAAAACGCTTCTTCGGCGCGGCGCGTAATATCGAAGAAGGCGGCAGCCTGACCATTATCGCCACCGCGCTGATTGATACCGGCAGCCGCATGGACGACGTGATTTACGAGGAATTCAAAGGCACTGGCAACATGGAGATCCACATGGATCGCCGTATGGCCGAAAAGCGCGTCTATCCGGCCATCAACATCGGTCGTTCCGGCACCCGCCGCGAAGAGCTGCTGCTAGAGCCAAGCGTGCTGCAAAAAACCTGGATTCTGCGCAAGCTCTTTTCCGAAATGGACGAGATCGAAGCGATGGAAAAATTACAAAAACACATGCGCGACACAAAAAACAATAAAGAGTTTTTTGAAGCGATGACGCGGGCGCGGTAGAGCAGGCACGTTCGCCACGGCGACGCAGCGGTTGGGGCGGGCGATGTGTCCGCGCCCCCCCCCATGTAGATGCAGGTTGAGCAAAAGTAGGGTGGGCACCCCGTGCCCACCAAACCGTCGCCAAGTAAAAATGGAAGCTAAGTCACCGCCTGGTGGGCACGGAGTGCCCACCCTACGAAGACCCTCTCTAGACCTCATTGATCTGCCGCGTTATACGCACAAACGCAGTGCACTTTTCTGGGGAAACGCAGATAAATTCATTCTTTCGTCGTTCCGGCGTAGGCCGGAACCCATGCGCCCCTACTGATCAACAGGTTACGTTGGGCGTGGGCCCCGGCCGCCTGTCACCCCGGTGCCGACCGGGGCGGGGAGACGAATAAATCCGTGCTCCCTAAGCCTTGAATAGTTGCGTCCGAGTATTCTGCTTGCGACCGAACGGCGCACACTTGCCGCCGCATTGCTTCGCCGCCCACCGAGTAAAAGCGGGCAGCGTTACGCCGACCTAAGTGAACGCGGTCAGCATCGAGCGCGTCACAATCAGGCCAAACAAACCCAGCGGCAACGCCCAACGCAGAAAGCCGATCAACTCGACTTGGATCGCCTTGCTAAGCAAGCGGTCGGCGACCTGTGGGTTCATGAGCGTCACCGTCAGACAGATCAGCAGCAGCTGGAAGCCAAATCCGATCGTGATCACTTCCTGAACGAGGCTGTCAGAACCCAATGCCGGATAGCGTACTGAAAAAGTGAAGTTCAGCGCGATCAGCGCCAGAATCGATGCACCCCACAGCGTCATTCGCGGCGCCACATCCGCCTTGACATAGAGCGTCATGATGGTCGGCACCAGCAGGATCAGTAAAAACGGCGTGAATAGCGAAAACAAATGACCAAACGGCTGGCGTTGAATTAAGACTTTTGCCTCGATTTCGGGGTGCGAGTCGCCACTCCAGCCACGATTCCGGGTCGACGAAAACTCGATGCGTTTTGGCACCCAACCGGCAATGGCAATTGTTTCGCGAATACCCGACGCATTGATGTCGCTCTGATCCTGCGCCAGTGCAATCTGGTTAACGGTGTAGCGCGTCGATAAAATACGCACACCCAGCGCCTGCGTGTCAAACGGAAATGCTGCCAGCCGAAATTTGTTGTCGA
>JACMNN010000018.1 GCA_014378555.1 Burkholderiales bacterium
GCGGCAAGACGGCAAGGTGCAGGCAGGCTCGCTCGCCCGCGTTGAGCCCGAAGGCACGGTGATGCGGATGTGGGAAGCCATTGAAACCTACATGGCGCGCAAGCAGCCGCTGATCGTGATTGCCGGCGCCGATTATGGCCAGGGATCGTCGCGTGACTGGGCGGCCAAGGGCGTGCGCTTGGCCGGCGTGGAGGCCATTGTGGCCGAAGGATTTGAGCGCATCCATCGCACCAACTTAGTGGGCATGGGCGTGTTGCCGCTGGAGTTCAAACCGGGCGTTAATCGCATCACGCTGGGTCTTGACGGTACTGAGACTTTTGACGTGCTCGGTGCGCGCACACCAGGCGCCACGTTGGCGCTGCTGGTCAATCGTAAAAGCGGTGAACGCATTACGGTGCTGGTGACTTGTCGCCTTGACACCGCCGAAGAGCTATCGATCTACGAGGCGGGTGGCGTGTTGCAGCGTTTTGCCAAAGACTTCCTCGAAAACGCGGGAGCAGTGGCATGACCCGCTTCGCTCCGCAAATCAAAATTGCGGCCACCTACATGCGCGGCGGCACCAGCAAAGGGGTGTTTTTTCGCCTTCAGGATTTGCCGCTGTCAGCACAAACACCCGGCACCGCGCGAGATGCGCTGCTGCTGCGGGTCATCGGCTCGCCTGACCCCTACGGTAAGCAGATTGACGGCATGGGTGCGGCAACCTCGAGCACCAGCAAAACAGTCATTCTCAGCAAAAGTACGCGCGCCGATCACGATGTTGATTACCTGTTTGGGCAAGTCTCCATCGACCAGCCGTTCGTCGACTGGAGCGGCAATTGCGGCAATCTGTCGGCAGCAGTGGGGCCGTTCGCAATCAGCAACGGCTTGGTGGATGCCAGCCGTATCCCTGAAAACGGCATCGCCAGCATTCGCATCTGGCAAGCCAACATCAGCAAAACCATCATCGCGAACGTTCCCATTACTAACGGCGCGGTACAAGAAACCGGTGATTTTGAACTCGACGGCGTAACGTTTCCGGCGGCCGAGGTGCAGCTTGAATTTATGGATCCGGGTGCCGATGAAGAAGGCGCGGGAGGTGCGATGTTCCCAACCGGCAACCTGGTCGACGCGCTTGAGGTGCCCGGCGTCGGCACGCTGCAGGCGACTCTGATCAACGCCGGCATCCCAACCATTTTCATCAACGCTTGCGACATCGGATTCAACGGTACCGAATTGCAGGACGCCATCAACGGTGACGCCAAAACGCTCGCCCTATTCGAGTCGATCCGCGCTCACGGCGCCCTGCGCATGGGTTTAATCAAATCGCTCGACGAGGCTGCCACTCGGCAACACACGCCGAAGGTGGCGTTCGTCGCGCCGGCAACCGATTACGTTGCATCAAGCGGAAAATCGGTCCGAGCATCTGACATTGATCTCAATGTGCGCGCCATGTCGATGGGCAAACTGCATCACGCCATGATGGGCACCGCGTCGGTCGCCATTGCCGTGGCCGCCTGCGTTCCAGGAACGCTGGTCAACACGGCAGCCGGCGGCGGCGGGCTGAAAGCGGTGCGCTTTGGCCATCCGTCCGGCACGCTGCAAGTGGGTGCCGAGGCCGCACAGGACAACGGGCAATGGGCCGTAAAAAAGGCGGTGATGAGCCGCAGTGCTCGAGTATTGATGGAAGGTTTTGTGCGAATACCGCCAACTTCCAATCCATCGACAGCGGATTAACACGCCAACATTTCAAGGGCTTGAAAGTGATCAAGCCTTCACACACATAACTAACGTTCCCAGGAGAACCTCATGCTAGAAGCCTATCGCCAACACGTATCCGAGCGCGCAGCACTCGGTATTCCGCCCCTGCCATTAAATGCAAAGCAGGTGGCCGAAGTCATTGAACTGATCAAAAATCCGCCCGCAGGCGAAGGCGCATTTCTGGTTGACCTCATCGCACATCGCGTTCCCGCGGGCGTCGACAACGCAGCTAAAGTGAAGGCGAGCTATCTCGCCGCTGTGGCTCACGGCACCGAACAAACCGTATTGCTGTCGCGCGAGAAAGCAACCGAGCTGCTCGGCACCATGCTCGGTGGTTACAACATTTCGCCAATGGTGGATTTGCTTGATGACGCCGTGGTCGGGCCTATCGCTGCCACCGGTCTGAAGAAAACGCTGCTGATGTTCGACCAGTTTCACGATGTGAAAGACAAGGCTGACAAAGGTAACGCCAACGCCAAAGCGGTGCTGCAAAGCTGGGCCGATGCCGAGTGGTTTACCAGCCGTCCGGAAGTGCCACAGTCGATCAAGATCACCGTATTTAAAGTGACCGGCGAGACCAACACCGATGACCTATCGCCCGCACCAGACGCATGGAGCCGCCCGGACATTCCGTTGCATGCACTCGCTACGCTTAAAAACAAACGCGATGGCATTTCTCCAGAAGAAGACGGCAAGCGCGGCCCAATCAAATTCATCAATGAACTGTTGGCAAAGGGTCATATCGTTGCCTACGTCGGCGACGTGGTGGGCACCGGCTCATCGCGCAAATCGGCAACCAACAGTGTGCTGTGGTTCACCGGTCAGGAAATCCCGTTCATCCCGAACAAGAAATTTGGTGGTGTCTGTCTCGGCAGCAAAATCGCGCCGATTTTCTACAACACCATGGAAGACGCTGGCGCGTTGCCGATCGAGCTCGATGTGACGCAAATGCACATGGGCGACGAGGTTGAACTGTTGCCCTATGCCGGCAAAGCGCTGAAAGACGGCAAGATCATCGCCGAATTCAAAGTAAAGTCCGACGTGCTGTTTGACGAAGTGCGCGCCGGCGGCCGCATTCCGTTGATCGTGGGTCGCGGGCTCACCACCAAGGCACGCGAAGCGCTGGGCTTGCCGGTCAGCACCCTGTTCCGCTTGCCCGACGTACCTAAAGACAGCGGCAAGGGCTACACGCTGGCACAAAAAATGGTCGGCCGCGCTTGTGGACTACCGGAAGGCACCGGCATGCGGCCGGGCACTTACTGCGAACCAAAAATGACCTCGGTAGGCTCGCAGGACACGACCGGCCCGATGACTCGCGACGAGTTGAAAGACCTCGCCTGCCTGGGTTTCTCGTCGGATTTAGTGATGCAGTCGTTTTGCCACACAGCTGCCTACCCCAAGTCGGTGGACGTGAAAATGCACCACGAGCTGCCCGACTTTATGGCCACCCGTGGCGGCATTGCGCTGCGTCCGGGTGATGGCATCATTCACTCGTGGCTAAACCGCATGCTGTTGCCTGACACGGTCGGCACCGGCGGCGATAGTCACACCCGTTTTCCGATCGGCATTTCGTTTCCGGCGGGGTCTGGGTTGGTAGCGTTCGCCGCGGCCACTGGCGTGATGCCGCTGGACATGCCGGAGAGCATTTTGGTGCGTTTCAAAGGGACCATGCAACCGGGCGTCACGCTACGTGACCTTGTGCACGCTATTCCACTCTACGCGATCAAAGCGGGCCATTTAACAGTCGCCAAGCAGGGCAAGATCAACCTGTTCTCTGGTCGCATTCTTGAGATCGAAGGCTTACCTGATCTGAAAATCGAGCAGGCATTTGAGCTGGCCGACGCATCCGCCGAACGCAGCGCCGCCGGTTGTACCGTTGCACTCAACAAAGAGCCGGTAATCGAATATCTCAACTCAAACATCGTGCTGCTCAAGGCGATGATTGCTGACGGATACGCCGACCCGCGCTCGATTGCCCGACGCATCAAGGCGATGCAAGCCTGGCTTGCCGATCCCAAATTGCTCAAGGGTGATGCCGATGCGGAATACGCGGCCATCATTGAAATTGATCTTGCCGAAATCACCGAGCCGATCGTGTGCTGCCCGAACGATCCGGACGACGCTAAAACGTTATCTGACGTTGCCAATGTGGCGATCGATGAAGTGTTTATCGGAAGTTGCATGACCAACATCGGTCACTTCCGTGCCGCCGCCAAACTGCTTGAAGGCAAGCGCGATATGCCTGCTAAATTGTGGATCGCACCGCCGACCAAAATGGACGCCCACCAGCTCAGTGAAGAAGGCCATTACGGCACCTTCGGCAGCGCTGGCGCGCGCATGGAAATGCCCGGCTGCTCGTTGTGCATGGGCAACCAAGCCCAAGTGAAAGAGGGCGCAACGGTGATGTCCACCAGCACCCGTAACTTCCCCAACCGTCTTGGCAAAAACACTAACGTGTATCTGGGCAGCGCGGAGCTGGCCGCCATTTGTTCGAAACTCGGTCGCATCCCGACCAAGGCGGAATATCTTGCGGATGTAGGCGTGCTCACCCTGGCCAGTGCCGACATCTACAAGTACATGAACTTCGACCAGATGCCAGAGTTCACCGAGAAGGCGGACACCGTCGCGGCCTAACCCACCCCACAGTCGGCGTGAAAACGGCTCCCTAGGGAGCCGTTTTTATTGCCGCAACTGATAGCTTTTAATGCGTAATTAGCGAGTCGCGGTAGACGACGCGTGCGCGGCCCTGCGCCTTTGCCAGCAACAGGCGTCGGTCAGCACAGGCTACCAAGGTGCGCACGTCAACACCGTCTTCGGGATAGACCGCTATGCCCGCTGAAAAAGTCAGCCCGCCGAGACTAACTTCGTCCGCCGCAACGTTGAACTCGCGAAATGCGCCAAGCAGTGTCTCTATGCGTTGCTGCGCAGCGGTGGTACCGCAGCCGACCAGCGCAAGATAGAACTCTTCACCGCCGTATCGACCCACAATATCCGAGCCACGCAGACTTTCGCGAGCTAGCGCGCAAAAATTAATCAGCACTTCGTCACCCACTGTATGGCCATGTCGATCGTTGACTTTTTTGAAGTGGTCGAGGTCGATCATCACCATCGAAAATGGCGTTGCCGATTGTCGACTGAGTTGCAGCAAACTTGGCAACGCAGCATCGAGATAGTGCCGATTGAACACACCAGTGAGGCCGTCGTGACTGACTTGATCGCGCAGGCGAATGGCCTCTGATAGCGTCAAATCGACTTGTTCGCGGAGTTGCGAATTGATCAATTGAAGCTTCCTGCGTTCGCTCGATTCGTGTTTTAAATCCTTGGTGACCTGCTGAATTTCATCGCGCACCTGCATCGAAAATCGGCGAACACGATTCACTACGGCGAGACTTTCCTGATACTGCCGTGATGATTTTCGCTGCGCAATAAACGCCTCTTCGGCTCGGCCCACGCGCGCGAGCACATCGGCCAGTTCGTCGTAGAACTCGGCACGATCATTGAAGCGCAGCGCTGACACTTCAGGCAGCATTTGGTCAACATGCTGAAACGCCGCAATGGCGTCATCGAGACGTTCTTCACGGCTAGCAATTTGACCTTCGATATAGCGAAGTTTGATCAGATCGAGATCCGACGCACCCGCTGCAGCAAGCAAGGTTTGGGCTGTTTCAAAATGCTTTTGCGCTGACGCCAAATCGTCACGTTTTAGATGCAATTCAGCGGCGTTGTAATGCACAAAATGTTGTCCACCGAGCATCGCTGTGTCGTCACTCAACACCTGCTCGAGAAGCGCCTGCGCATCGTCCAAGCGGCCCATTCGCCGCAGCGCGACGGCCCGGTTGTTACGCAGTGCTTTTGTCAGTATTGGACTGTCCGCCTGGACTGCAACCGCGATGGCGGCCAACAACACAGCATCAGCCTCTTCCGGGTCTTTTGCAGCCATTAACGCCACGCCCAACGGCAGTGCTGCGGCGGCAAATTCAGGTAGTAAGTCAAGCTGGTCGGCCAAGTGCAGCGCAGCGTAGCCAAAGCGCAAACCCTCCTCTAAACGGCCTTCGTAGACGTAGGCTGTGGAGAGGCCGAAACACAAATAAAAATTGTCGGTATCGAGCGTGTTTAAGTCAAAGTGACCAATCAAGGCCTCAAACTCCCGCAGCGCGGCACTCCAGCGGCCCATGCGCATCGCGATGGCAGCGGGGCCAAGGCGGATGAGCCGCAGCCCACGCTTATCGTTTGCAGCGCGAAAATTGTCAGTCGCAGCGACGAAATCTGCCGCGATTTTATTAGCGTCTGGTGCTGGTTCGATCAATCGGCACTGCGCAAACGCAGAGGTCAAAAACGCCCAACCCAGTTCGCTGCAGGGCGCGCTGTGCGTGTCGGGCATACCGCGCGAAATGAGCTGCTGCGCCAGCGCGTGAGCCCGCTCCGGTCGAGACAGGTATAGGTGCCACGCGTCATCGGCAGTCGACCCGGACGGTGCGGCAGCGTCGGCAAGCACGGCAGACGCGGCGTCTGCGATGTCAGGATTTGGCAAAAAATCGACGCTGAAACGGTCCGTAATCACTGAGGAAAACTGCCTGCCCGCAAAATGAATTAATACCGAGAAACTTCCCAGCGCCGCTGCCCTTGAACCAATCTCACGCCGCCGCTCGGGACATAGCAGCAATATTAGTGCCGATGCCCAAAACAGCTTATGAAAGTGAATCAAGTAACAACAGTATGCTAGCGTCAGTTTTCCAATTTGCACGACTTTCGCACAGTAATTTGCACGGTTCACTCAACGAAAAATTAACAGCTTTGTTCTGTGGCGCCAAGCAAATCGCGGAAAACAGCTGTTCTCCTGTCAGTCAACTTCTGCAGTTACCCGCATTAAGTCGATAACGCAGTTTCGCCATTCACCCGCGCAATTTTTTCGAGCATGATGCCGCCCATTACCTGCGAAAGCATCGCCTCCCATCCTGACTTTGTCCCGCTCGCCAGTATTAAAGATTTGCGTGTTGACTTGCGCTATGCGACAACCGCCAATTTCATGGGGCGCAACATGTATTCGCCGCTCGACTGCGCGTGGGCGCATCGTGATGCGGTCAATGGATTACTGCTGGCAATGGCGTGGCTGACAAGGCAGCGGCGTGGCGCGCATTTGTGCGTGCTTGACGCGCTGCGACCGCAGCGGGTGCAAGAGTTGATGTGGGCCGCGTTGGAGGGCACGCCCCTGAGCCAATATTTGGCCCCACCTGCGCGCGGATCGATTCATTCGTTTGGCATGGCCATCGATGCGACGCTGGTCGATGCCGAGGGGCGAGAGTTCGATATGGGCACCTCGTTTGACGATATGACCGAGCTATCGCACCCCACCTTAGAGGCCGCATTTCTGCAAGCAGGCGCGCTTGACAACGCGCAAGTCAGCAATCGCCACCTGCTAGGCGAAGCAATGCGTCGCGGCGGGTTTCACGGCATCAGCACCGAGTGGTGGCATTTTGATTGCGGCGATCGGGTCGCCGTACGGGCCCACTATGCACGGGTTTTGTAGGCGCGAATACCGCCCGACTGCGCGCCCATCGACGTTGGCGTCACTTGCGGCGAGGCTGAATCTTGTCGACACGGTCGTCAACAAAAAGTTTGCTCGCTACTTCGCCAACAAACCCGCACGCGAATCGACCCGCGTGACCCACTCCATTACCGCGTCGACAATCGGTTTGCCCACCGTACTTTTTGCGTCGTCGTGATTCAAGATAGCCACCACTACGCACAGGTCGCCATTCGCGTCTGGAACATACCCCGCCACCGACACCACATTGCGCAGGCCGCCGGTTTTAATGCGGGCCAGACCCACCGCCGCACCATTCGCGAGTCGCTTTTGCATGCCGCCATCAACACCCACAATCGGCAATCCGGTCAAAAATTCAGGAGCCCAACGGCTCTGGTTCGCGGCACGCAACACCGCTGCGAGCGTGGCCGCTGAAATGCGCTCGGTACGCGACAAACCCGACCCGTTATCGAGCACTAAACCTGCATCGTTGATTTTCTTTTCTTGCAACCATTGGCGCACCACCTGCTCAGCGCGTGCGCTGCTGGGCGTTAATGTGTCAACGGTCCCTTTGCTCTGTGCACCCAGCGTCAAATACACCAGACGGGTGATCGGGTTGTCCGACCGTTTCAAAATATCCCGGTTGAGTTCAGCGAGCGTGCGCGACTGATGTTCGCCGAGCAAGCGGGTGTCCGCCGGCGTCACGCCATCACGTGCAGCCCCGGTCCAGGTGCCACCCAAAGCAGCCCACATGGTGCGGAACAAGCGGTCTGCAAAATCAACGCGGTCTAGCCGGCTTATTTCAGTGGCCACCGAGCAATTGCGCGGAAATTCGCCTTTGAGTGTGATGCGAATGCGACCGTCATCCAGTTTGGTCACCTCGGGCAGCTTCCACAAATCCTCCCAATCAACGCACGGCTTGTCGACCATTTGCAGGTCCGAATCGAAGCTCACACGATCTAGCCCGGGGGTCACGCCTATCCGCACAGCCAACGCATCCGACGCCAACTCCAGTCGCATTAGATTGCTGTTGAGCAGCAACGCATCGGGAATCACGTTGTAGCGAAACTCGGGCGATTCGTCGAACGGCGGCACACCGGCGTCTGGCCGTGACGGCTGAAAGTAGGTTCGGTCAAGAATCAAGTCTCCGCTGATCACCCGAACGCCGCTGAAGCGCAGCGTCTGCAACA
>JACMNN010000114.1 GCA_014378555.1 Burkholderiales bacterium
AAGCGGCGCCAAGGTTCGGTGGGATTTGTGTTTCAGTCGTTTCAGTTGTTGCCGGCGCTCACTGCGTTTGAAAACGTGATGTTGCCGCTGGAGCTTGCCGGGGCGCGTGATGCCGAGGCCAAAGCCACCGATTGGCTGACCCGCGTGGGCTTGCACGAGCGCATGGACCATTTGCCCAAGCAGCTTTCAGGCGGCGAACAGCAGCGCGTCGCCATTGCCCGCGCGTTTGTGGCCAGCCCAAAAATTGTTTTCTGCGATGAGCCAACCGGCAATCTCGACACCGACACCGGGGCCGAAATTGTCGAGCTAATGTTTACGTTGAACCGCGAGCAGGCCACCACACTGGTGCTGGTCACCCATGACCATGACCTCGCAGCGCGTTGCAATCATGTGGTGCGACTGGCGCGCGGCAAGGTGGTGACGTGAATTTGGTGTTGCGTTTCGTCAAGCGAGAACTGCGCACTACCGAGGCGCGAATTCTGGTGCTGGCGCTGGCGGTTGCCGTCGCCAGCGTGGGCGCGGTCGCTATGTTTGCGGATCGGGTCAAGGGCGCCTTTGTCAATCAGGCCAATGTGTTGCTTGGCGCGGACGCAATGATCTCGGGGGACCGTCCGTTACCCGAAAATTTGGCGGTGCAGGCGCGTGCGATGGGTTTGAAAGTAACCGAATCCACGCGCTTCGGAAGCATGGTCAGTACGCCGGCCAAAGACGGAACCGTAGGCAAAGATTCGGTGCTGTCAGACGTGAAATCGGTGACTGCGCCCTACCCACTGCGCGGCACGATCGAGATTCGTAACAGCGCCGGCGAACGCGTCCCGTTCACCGCCGATCTGCGGCCCGGGGAGGTGCTTGTTGACGAGCGTTTGGCCACGCGGCTTAACGTCAAGGCGGGCGACACCATCGAGGTCGGCAAGAACACACCGCGTATCGCGCAGGTGTTTGCCGAAGAACCGGAAGTCGCGGGGAACTTTCTTTCTGCCGCGCCAAAAGTGTTGATGGCGAACGTCGATGTGGCCGCCAGTGAACTGCTCGGCCCGGGCAGCCGTGCGACCTACCGGCTGCAGGTCGCGGGCGATCGCGCGCAGGACTTCGCTGAGCTGATCAAACCGAAACTTGGCCCCGGTCAGCGACTGGAAACCGTGCGTGAACTGCGGCCCGAAGTTCGCTCTACGCTCGAGAAAGCCGAACAATTTCTCGGCCTCGCGGCGTCGTTCGCGGTATTTCTTGCCGTGGTCGCCATTGTGCTTGCGTTGCGTCGGTATTTGAAGCGTGAGCTGGATACGGCCACACTTTTTCGTACGCTCGGCGCGGGTCAGCGACAAACGCTGATGCATTTCGTCGGGCAGTTTTTTGTGCTCGCGCTGATCGCCTGTTTGCTCGGCGTCGCGCTAGCTTACGCCGCCCAGGCCGGCCTTGCGTGGGCGGTGCGTGGCCTGTTCGCGTCCACCTTGCCCGCGGCAGGTTGGACGCCATTGTTAAAGGCGTTTGCCACGGGCCTGGTGCTGTTGCTCGGTTTTGCCATTCCGCCACTCATTGCGCTGGCCGGAACGCCGCCGGTACGCGCGCTGCGCCGCGACCTGCCCGCACCTGGCGCAGGCGGGGTGCTCGCCGCCGTACTCGGCACCTTTGCCGTGCTGGCGGTGGTGATGATGCAGTCGCAGGACCTGCGCACCGGCGCGATTTTCGTCGCCGGTATTCTTGTTTTGGTCGCCGCCGCCACTGCGTTGGCCATGGCGCTGTTGTGGGCCATTCGGCGGCTGGTTCGCTCCGGAAAATTGGCAAAAATGGGTGGCGCGCGGTCGTGGGCTTACGGCATCGCCAACCTCGATCGTCGTCGCCTGTCAACCGCCATTCAAATTGCTTGTCTTGGCCTCGGCGTGATGACGTTGATTGCGGTGGGCTTTGTGCGCACTGACCTGTTTAGTTCTTGGCAAAAGTCACTTCCGGCTGATGCGCCGAATCGCTTTTTGATTAACGTGCAGCAGGATCAAGTGGCCGCCATTCAATCGCTATTGCCGAAGGCGACAGACGGTAAAACTGCGACGTTTTATCCGATGGTGCGCGGCCGGCTAGTATCGGTGAACGGCACGCCAGTGACCGCAAAAGATTACGTCGATGAAGCGGCGAAACGACTGGTTGACCGCGAGTTCAATCTGTCATCGAGTCCGGTGCTGCCAGCGGCCAACAAAATAGTCGCCGGCGACTACTTTTCGAACAGCGAAACGGGCGTGATGTCGCTCGAAGACGGAATAGCCAAAACGCTCAAACTCAACGTTGGCGACAGCGTCGAATTTGATGTGGCCGGTGAAAAAGTCGCAGTGAAAATCACCAGCCTGCGCAAGGTGGACTGGGACAGCTTCCGCGTGAACTTTTTCGCGCTAATTCCAGCGGCCACCATTGCCCCACTACCCAAAAGCTACATCACCGCGGTACACCTACCCGACAGCGACAAGAAGACGCTTCCCGCTGTGGTGAGCGCTGCGCCCAACGTGCTGGTGATTGATGTCTCCGAGATCATGGCACGGGTGCGCAGCATCGTCGATCAAGTGGCGCGCGCGTTGGAGTTTGTGTTCGCGTTCACGTTAGTGGCCGGGCTGCTCACGCTCTACACCGCCGTGATCGCCACCCAGGATGAGCGGCGCTACGACACCGCCCTGATCCGCACCTTAGGTGGCACGCGCAGCCAGATTCGTGCCGCGTTGATTGCTGAATTTTTGACACTCGGCGGCGCGGCAGGATTGCTCGGCGTGTTGGGCGCGATTGCGCTCACCTGGGCGCTGGCAACGCGGGTGTTGAAGATTGAATTTGTTGCCTCTCCGACGGTGTGGATTGTCGGCTTTTTAGCGGCAACGGCCTGCACCTTGCTTGCGGGTTGGCTCGGAACCAGAAGCGTGCTGACCACGCCACCGATTCAGGTACTGCGGGAGGGCGCATGAATATCGAACAAGTAAAGCGACAAGTGGCGCGCATCGACCGCGACGCACTAGGAGAGACGGGCGACATGACGTTTCAAGAGCGACGCGAATATCACCGAGCGCTGGGCCGAACGGTGCGGCCCGCGGGCGTTTTAATTTTGCTAATTCAACGTGATGACGCGCTCAATATCGTGCTTACGCAACGCACCGCGCATCTGCATGATCACGCCGGGCAGATCAGTTTTCCCGGTGGGCGTTATGAACCAGAAGACACCGACATTGTGGCCACCGCACTGCGTGAATCGTTCGAAGAAATCGGCACCGAATCGGCACGCATCGAGGTCGTCGGAAGTTTGCCGAATTACGTTACGGTTACGGCGTACGAAATCACTCCGGTCGTCGCCACGTCCCCACCGCAAACGTTCACGTGCGACCCGTTTGAAGTGGCCGACGCGTTTGAAGTGCCGCTGGTGCACGTTCTTGATGACGCCAACTGGCGACGCGACAGCTTTCTCCGCGAAGGGCAGCGTCGCGAATATTGGGCCGTGCCCTACCAAGAGCGCTACATATGGGGCGCAACCGCGGGCATGTTGCGCACGTTCCGCGAGATTTTGTTGCAGCCGTAACAGGCCTCTGGTGGCGGCAGCTTACCGTGACCTCGGCCGTAGCGCCTTAAGTCTGAGCCCGTCGAAGGGCGCTCTTACAATTTGCCTATGACCATCGCACTCAACCCCTCTCAAGCCAGCCCGTACGACCTGTTCGGTGGCGAACACGGCGTTCGTATGTTGGTGGATGCGTTCTACGACCACATGGACCTGGACGTAGAGTTTGCTGGCATTCGTGCGCTGCATCCCGAAACATTGGCCGGTTCGCGCGACAAACTTTACTGGTTTTTGTCCGGCTGGATGGGCGGGCCGAGTCTGTACACCGATCAGTTCGGGCACCCAAGATTGCGTGCGCGGCACATGCCGTTCGCCATTGGCAACAACGAGCGCGATGCATGGGTTGCGTGCATGCGCTTGGCGTTGGTGGATTGCGCAATTGATGACAAATTATCAGCGTGGTTGATGGGGCAATTATCGGGGACGGCCGACTGGATGAGGAATAAATCCGGTTAATCGAAACCGGTTTGGCCCCCTCTCCCGCAGCACGGGAGAGGGTTGGGGTAAGGGCGGATCACCAAGCAAAATTGACTTGAATGAACAAGTTGCCAACCACTCCAAATACAACGTCTACTTCGACTATTACGGCCCTCACCCTAGCCCTCTCCCGCGCGCGGGAGAGGGAACCAAAACCAGCGATGCCCAGTGGCGTAACCGCGCCATTAAATTTGCTTTGCCGAGGCTGGATGAGGAATAAATCCGGT
>JACMNN010000115.1 GCA_014378555.1 Burkholderiales bacterium
TCCCCGAAATGCACCTCGAACAAACCCGCTATAATTGACAGTTAACGGAGACGTGACCGAGTGGCCGAAGGTGCTCCCCTGCTAAGGGAGTATACGGTGATGAGCTGTATCAAGGGTTCGAATCCCTTCGTCTCCGCCAAGTAGTAAAGTAGAAAGCCGCTGTCAAGCGGCTTTTTGCTTTTTAACCATGGTTCTAGCCATGTTTTTGTGTGCGATGTTCTGCGTCGACTTGAGACTGACCTTGCCGGGCTGCAGGTAATGCTGATTGATGACGAGCAAGACGTGCCCGAAACGATGCAGCAATTGTTGGCAAACTAGCGCTGCGCTTATAGGTGCGCTCGTCTCCGCAAAAGAAGCACCGCCTGACGTTTTGCTCATTGACTATCGCCTGCGCGACGGCGTTACTGGCCGCAACGTCATTCGAGCGGTCCGCGCCGCCGTCGGCGGCCATCTTGCTTGCATCAACACACCCGAACGATTTCGCAATGCCTTAGAGGTTGACGCCGTTTTGCTGCACAAACCGCTGCTGGCAGCGCAACTGCGCGCGGCATCGTCGGCGTGCAGTTGCGCGGCCAAGCCTGATCGTGGGAGATCGCTAGCGGGTTGTTGTGTCATTTCGACGCGATCGCAACTGCTTCAAAACCGTTGCCGCACGACACACGTAACTGTCAGAGAGCGTGTGCATCAGCCTAGTTGAAAAGCGGCGGCACAGCGAAATTTTTGGAGCCCCTGCATGACTGATCCCGCCCGCTTTGAGCTGTTCGCGTTTTGGCGCACTTCCGCCACCTACCGCGTCCGCGTTGCGTTTAATTTGAAAGGGGTTGCCCCGAGCGAGCATTTCGTCAACCTTGATACTGGTGAGCAAAACGCAGATGCGTTTTTGAAGATCAACCCGATGGGCGCAATTCCGGCGCTGATCGATCACGGCGACGGTCAGTCAAAAACGCCTTTGACGCAATCGCTGGCAATTCTTGAGTTCATTGACGAAATTTACCCAACGCCTCCGCTGCTGCCTGGCGATGCGCACGGACGGGCTCGCGTGCGCTCGATTGCCGCCATGCTCGCCGCTGACACCCATCCGCTGATCACGGGGCGCATCAAAAAGTATCTCACCACCGTTGGCAAATTTGACGACGCGGCTTGGCGCAACTGGCAAATTCATTGGTTCAGCAGCGGCCTGCAAGCGCTGGAAAAGCGTTTGGCCAACGAACCCGAAACCGGTGTGTTTTGTCATGGCGACACGCCAACGCAGGCGGACATTTGCCTGGCCAGCATCATCGTGGTGATGCGGCTGTTCAAAATCGAGGTCGACGGCATTCCCACTGTTCTGCGCGTTATGGCCGCCTGCGAGCAACTTGAATCGTTCGCTAAAGCCGACCCGAACCGTCAGGTCGGCGCACCTAAAGCGTAATCGCCGCCACTTTATCCAGTCACGATCATCAGGAGATTTCACATGCCCATGCTCAATGTTGCCAAAGAAGGCACCCACCCAGTCGAGTTGCACTACGAAGATTACGGTTCTGGCAAGCCGGTGGTGCTGATTCACGGCTGGCCGCTCAGCGGCCGTTCGTGGGAGGCACAGGTGCCCGCGCTGATCGCCGCAGGTTACCGCGTTATTGCTTACGACCGACGTGGCTTTGGCAGCTCGTCGCAGCCTTGGTCCGGCTATGACTACGACACCTTTGCGGCAGACTTAAACCAGGTGATGACGCAGCTTGACCTGCAGCACGCCACTTTGGTCGGCTTTTCTATGGGCGGCGGCGAAGTGGCGCGCTACATCAGCACTTACGGCACCCAGCGCGTGGCTAAAGCCGTGTTCGCGGCCGCGGTTCCTCCGTATTTGTACAAGAGCGCAGACAACCCTGAAGGCGGCCTCGATGACGCCACCATCGCCGGGTTTGAAAACGGCCTCAGCGCCGACCGCATCGCGTTTCTTGATGGCTTCAGTACCGGCTTTTTCAGCGCAGGCGGCACCCTCAAAGTCAGCGAAGCGCAACGTAACTATGCCCTCAGCATCGCGGCCATTGCCTCACCAAAAGGCACGCTTGACTGCGTGCACGCTTTTGCCCACACCGACTTCCGCGCCGACTTGGCCAAGGTCACAGTGCCAACGCTGGTCATTCACGGCGACTCCGACGCAATCGTGCCGTTTGAAGTCAGCGGCGCGCGCACCCACAAGGCGATCGTAGGCAGCACGCTGGTGCTCGTCAAGGGCGCGCCACACGGCTTCAACTTATCGCACGCCGCGGAGTTCAACAAAGGCTTACTCGATTTTCTAGCAAGTTAATCAGCGGCGCAGTTTGCATAGCTCGCACATTGCTTTGGCTTTGCTAGCTCTGGGCGTTTGTTAGCTGTTGTTGCAAACAGCTAGGTAAAGCGGATTCCAACATCCGCACGGCATCGGGCAGTTGGATTGGTCCGTATTTAGTCGCTAGCGAGTCACGCGATTCTTCCGGCCTCGGTGTGAAACAGCGCGCGCGCCACACGGCGCGATCGCCTACAACAAATGTTCTGCTTAACCGACGGCGAGCCACGCAGGTGGTATGTAAATTCTTTTTGGGCGCTAGATCGGTGCTTCGGTAAATGCCCGCCGCACCGCTCGTAGCGTGGGTTTGAGGGAAGAATGTGCGTCGATTGCTCACCGAGCCCAATGCGCCGCCGCAGTCGGCCTACAGCGTCGTGTTGATAAACACCGTCCTCCGCGCGCGAGCTGCACCGTTTTGACCAAACGCTCCCGCTTTCGGAGCAGCACAACGCTGCTCTACGCGCTGGCGCTGATCGGCGTGTCAGCGCCAGTCGAGGCAATTAGCGAGGAGGAGTGGGTGACGACTTTCGTGCGTTTTGTGGATTGGCCCACCGCGCCACCCGACAACCTTATTGTTGTTTGTCAGCCGCCTGGAGCAGCGCTGCTTGCGCTTCACGGCGCCCAAGTTCGCGGCATGACGTTGCAAGTGGTGCCATTAAAGCGCGCTAGCGATGCCGAGCGGTGTCACGTGTTCACCGCGATGTCACAGCGCGAGGCGGAATGGTTGCCGTTGCTTGGTAAATTTAAGTCGCGCCCGACGCTCACGCTCGGCGCAGGACCACGTTTTTGCGAGGCTGGCGGCGCTATTTGCGTGGTCAAAGACGAATCTACTGGGGTCGAAAAATACCAGGTGAATCTTGATGCGATGGCTCGCGCGGGCCTGAAAGTTCGCTTGCAGCTGTTGCGCCACCAACGGTCGGGGAAGGCACATGCTGAATAGCAGCCGCAAGCCCATCGAAGCAATCTCGGATTCGCCTTCGGTCTCCATTTCGCACCAAATCAGTCGAGTGGTCATGATTACCGCGGCCATCGCCATCGTGGTCACCATGTCGGTAATGCTGGCCGTCGCCGCCGTGCTTGCTCAGTCCGCCAGCGTGGAGCGTGCGCGAACCATTGCGCAACTGCTCGCCGCAAGTGCCGAGGTGCCGCTGATTCTGAACGACGCCGAACGCGGGCGCGAGGTACTGTCTGCGCTTTCGACTTCGGAAGGGGTCATTGGCGCTCGCCTCATTGACCGCAATGCCAATGAGCTTGCCAGCACCAAAGCGTCTTCGGTAGAACCGTTTGCCGCTGCCGGCAACTCGATTTTGCGCCGCCTTGATATGAACAAGGTCACCGCCGTGATCCCGGTCGTCGATCAAGGCGACACGCTCGGTTACGCAGAGGTCACCATTCGTGAGCAATACCTTTCGCGCGCGTTGTCTGGTTTTGTTGCCTCAGGATTTGGTGTGCTGGCCGCCATGGCGCTGATTTGGGTGGTGATTTCGCGCTCGATCGGTCGCAGTGTGTCGATGCCGCTGACCCGATTCTCTGAGGTCACGCGAAAAATTCGTGACACGGGCGACTTCACGCATCGCTTGCCGGCCAACGATCACGTGTCGGAAGTCCGCGCGCTCAGTGAAGATTTCAATGCCATGCTGGCGGTCATCGAACGCAGCACCACCGAGGTTCGAGAACGCAACCGCGACCTTGCGCAGCTTGCGTTTTACGATCCGCTCACCGGGGCGGCTAACCGCGTATTGCTGCTTGACCGATTGACGCAATTGATCGACGCGCACCGCCGCGATGGTCAACCGTTTGCAGTGGTGGCCTTTGATCTTGACGACTTCAAACTGATCAACGACCGGTTGGGGCATCAGGTCGGCGACGCCTATCTGCGCGCCCTGACCATTCGCTGTAAAGCCGAACTCCGCGCCGCCGATACCTTTGCCCGGCTTGGAGGCGATGAATTTATCGCGTTGCTACCCGAAGTGGCAACCCGCGAAAATGCATTGATCATCGCTCACAAGCTGGCGGCTGCCGTACATGGCGCCAATCACGTCCACGCGTTGCCGAACTGTTGCACTGCGAGCATGGGCGTCGCGCTCTACCCGGTGGACGGTGAATCGACGGACACACTTTTGGCCCGTGTCGACGCGGCGATGTACCGCGCCAAAGCCGCTGGACGCAATCAGATCCGATGTGTCGGCGAGTTGCTAACCAGTGAACAGAATAGGCAGGTGAGCCATGAAAACTGACACCACACGACCTTCGCACTGCGCGACAGCCGGTTTAACCGCTATCTTGATGGGGCCCGCGACGGCACTGCTCGGCGCATGCGCGACACCCGTTTCCGCGCCTGCGCCCCAGATGTTCGCGCCACCGACTGCAACGCCGCAAGCAGCGCAAGCGGCGCTCCGGGCGCTCAATTTTGACCAGCGTGAAGACGGCTTCTCCCTGTCATTGCCAGCACCGTTAATTTTTCCGTTCGACAGCACTGAGTTGTCGCCCGAAGCACGCGTGATCCTGCTCAATGTCGGGCGCGAACTCAACGACCTAGGCATTGACCGCACGCTGGTCTACGGCTACACCGACAGTGTGGGCCCGCCGCAATACAACGTCGCGCTATCAAAACGCCGCGCCGAAATGGTGGCCCGCGCCGTGATCGACGGAGGTTATGCGGCAAGCCGCGTCATCGTCAAAGGTCTAGGCGCAAGCTTGCCGATGGCCGACAACAGCACCGCGCTGGGCCGGTCGCAAAATCGTCGCGTGGTGATCATCGTGCAAATGCCGTAACGGCGGGCATCGCCCGTCGATTCCCGTTCGCCCTGAGCCGGAGGCGAAGAGTTTGATGGATAGCGGGTCAGACCCTTCGCTGTGCTCAGGGCGAACGGGTTCTGTGTGATCGTCGGCATGGACGCGGTGTGTGCTGCCTTTGACGCGGAGGGGCTGTGTGTGGTCTTTGACATGAACGGGCTGCGCGTCGTCTTTGGCGCGAACGGGATGACCGGGGATGGCGAAGGCCGACCGTAACGACGGACTGTGCTCGTCAATTTCCCGTTCGCCCTGAGCCGGGGGCGAAGGGTTTGATGGATGGCGGGTCAGACCCTTCGCTGTGCTCAGGGCGAACGGGTTGTGTGTGGTCGTCGGCATGGACGCGGTGTGTGCTGCCTTTGACGCGGAGGGGCTGTGGGCGGTCTTTGACACGAACGGGCTGCGCGTCGTCTTTGGCGCGAACGGGATGATCGGGGATGGCGAAGGCCGACCGTAACGACGGACTGTGCTCGTCAATTTCCCGTTCGCCCTGAGCCGGGGGCGAAGGGTTTGATGGATGGCGGGTCGGACCCTTCGCTGTGCTCAGGGCGAACGGGTTGTGTGTGGTCGTCGGCATGGACGCGGTGTGTGCTGCCTTTGACGCGGAGGGGCTGTGGGCGGTCTTTGACA
>JACMNN010000116.1 GCA_014378555.1 Burkholderiales bacterium
GAACGCAACCGAAAAGCCTTGATAAACCCGATCGGTTTCGGCAACGCCAAGAACGGCGTTTTCGCTACGCAAAAAATGGCAGATTGCACCCTGATGGATCAAGATGCCTTTGGGTTTGCCGGTCGAGCCGGAGGTGTAGATTACGTAGGCCGGATCGTCTGGCGAAGTTGGCTGGCGCCTGAGTGTGGGCGCGGACGTCGGCGTCGCCAGTGGCACCACAAGCGCCTCTGCAGTCCAGATTGGGCACTCCAGATCGGCGAGCAGCGGAGCACCAGCCGCAGCAGTGATCAACCCCACAGCGCGAGCGTCTTCAAGACATATCTTGATGCGGCCGACCGGCGTTTCCGAGTCAAACGGAAGCCATGCCGCACCGCTCTTGACGATGGCCAGCTGCATGACCAGCAACTCGATACCCCGCGGCAGCCACAGACCGACAATCCGTCCAGCCCCGACGCCCGCGTCAATCAGACGACTGGCGGCGCGCGTTGCGAGGGCATCAAGTTCGCCATACGAAAGCGCGCGATCACCGAAGATCAGGGCTTGCTTGTCGGGCAGGCGATGCGCAGTCGCCTCAAAAATATCGGCAAGCCCCTCGTGCCGGATCAGTTCCGGTCGAAACTCGCCACGAAGAAAATTCGACTCATCGACAGGGACAACAACTTCAGGCATCGGAGGCGGATAAAAAAGAGGGGAAATGCGGCAGCTCCGCGCGGCGGCGCTAGGTACCCGCAACAGTATGCACTGGGCAAGCTGTCATCAAACCGCACGCACCTGAAAAAGCGCTAGGGATGCGCTCGAACTGAACAGCGCGAAACACGCGCCGCCCGGGCCGCCTGACGGTAACCGGGCGAACCAGCAACCATTAAAAACTGGACTCGCTCCATCAACCCATTACGCAGGCGCAGCCGCAATTGCCAACTACTGACTCACCGCAGCGTGCGCTTGGATTAACGCGTGCTTAAGACATTGCCCGACAAACAGCCGCACATTTTTCGCAGGCATCAGCGCAGATCTGGCACTGAGCCATCGGGTGTTTCGCGCACTCGTTGGCACAGGTTTGGCACACCACCGCGCACAGCGCGCACACCGCGTTGATATGTTCGCCGCCCATCGCGACGGAGGACGCGGTCATGCGGCAGAAGTCTGCACATTCCATCGCGAGCGCAATGCAGCGTGCCATCGCTTTTGGATCACTCTCCTTCAGACATTCAGAGGCACATTGCAGACACGCGACTACGCATTCATTGCAGGCGCGGATGCACGCTAACTGTTCTTGATTAAGCACGTTTATTCCTTGGCGACGGTTGAGATACAAAGTCGAATAGTGGCGATTTGCATTCGGCGCGTCCGTGCGCTGGCGCACCAAGCGCGATGAGCCGCATTCGATGCCCCGTGTTTGAATACCTGCGGTGGTCAGCAAGTCTTTTTCGACCAAGACGCAGGTCGTAATACGCGAATTCATCCGCTGTAAGGTTGAGTTGTCTATGCCGCAGCGCTGCCTGACACCAACATTTCCCAGCGGAGTTGAGTTGAGGGCGGTCAGATTTCCCGTTCCAACTTCAACGTGTCCATCCAGTAACCGTGGCGTTGGTGATGGCGGTAAAGGCCTGCCTCCTCACTGCGATTGAGTTCGTGCGTTGAAGTAAAACCAGGCGCAGTTCTCACCGATTCGCGCGTCAGACCCACAGTTACGCTTTGATCTACCCAGCTCACATTAGTGATCCACTGAGGCGCGATCAACACCTGGTGGCCAACCCACCAGTTGCTGGTGTCGATAACGAAGTATCGAATCGCCCACGTCTCTTCGTCAACGAGCAGGGCGGCGACATGCCCGATTTCACCATCAATGGCGTGGATGTAATGGCCAACCACGTCCGCGCAGCTTCGCAGATTGGGATCCTGAGTTTGACTCAAGGCGCGCTCCTTCGCCGCCATCTCTTTGCTGACTATTTCTCGATCAATTCGATTGGCGGAAGAACCTGTGTTTTCCGGTGACATCGCATACGGATACATACCGCTGCCCCAAAGCCCGTCGCCTTCCCAGTAATAGGGATAACCGTAGTGGGCAAGATATTGAATTTCGCTTTGTCTAGACACTGGTTTTTGCGTATCGATTTCCGGGCTGCTTTTCACCTGCTCTTTGGTGATGGTTACGGGCAGCAATTTATTTGCCCAGTCGGGATGACGAATCGCGATCGGTGAGATCAATACCTTGCGGCTTGAAAGCCAATGTCCTGTTTCGACCACCAGATAACGAATGACCCAAGTGTGGTCATCGAAATAGAAGTCTTTGACGTGACCAATGCCACCGTCGACGGCACCGATCTCATAATTCTCCAAATCTTGCAGGCTGCGCAGCATGTGTAGTTTCCTTTTGATTGCCTGGTTTGTCAGGCACGGCGCGCACGGCGCTTTGAGTGTGTTGGACGGTGCGATTTAGCTACCGTTGGCCATCGCTTAAATGACCCGCCGCTGTACTAACAACGTCCGGCAAATTATGTGCGCGAGCGCGACTGGGCGTCTGTTCGCTGCCGCACGTAAGACGTTCTGAATCCGATTCGGAAATTCACACCGTAAGTTGCATGTGGAAGAGAAGTGAAATTTTTTGACGTGATAAAGCTTTTCAACATGTTTGACGCGTTTTTTTACGCATTGGGTGTTGGGCACCATCCGCGGAGCTTTCTGTTCGCCAGAAACTTCACAAACGCGAAAAGCCAGCTCAGCTTCTGTGCAGTAACGCACAGCAGCTAATGCTGACATCGCTTCTCGTCTTTAGCTGCCGCTTAAATTCTTCGTTTTGTCCGCGCTTTCTGCCAGGATTAACATGTGCTGTATGAATCTCGTACCTAAATCCCTGCATCACCTCGTCCGAAGACCGCGGCTCATCATCGCCGGAAGCATTGGTGCGCTGATATTTTTAAGCTTAGTGAACTATCAGCCACTTGCGTTTGCAGGACTGATCGCATTTGATATTGCTGCAGCAATATTTCTTGTCTTGATCGGTATTTTGACGACCCGCGCGAATACGGCTTCTATGCGCCATCGAGCGCGAATTCAGGCTGATAACAAATGGGTAGTCTTACTGGTGAGTTTGAGTGTGGCGGCAGTGGTAATTATTGCGTTGTATAGCGAACTGCACGCAGCTAAAGACAAATCGCTCGGCACCATCGCGCTGGCCAGCGCCACGATTCTGTTGGCATGGTTGTTCGTGGCGACCATGTTTGCCCAGCAGTATGCCCACGACTTTTATATGGCACCTGGGCAACTCATCTTCCCTGGTACCGAGCATCCAAATTACTGGGACTTTACGTATTTTTCGGTGGTGCTCAGCATGTGCTGCCAAACCTCCGACATTGCGGTGACGTCGACGAACATGCGACGCTTAGTGATCTTGCACAGCATCGTTTCTTTTTTCTTCAACGTAATCATCATCGCCATCACCGTAAGTGTCGTGGCCGGAGTTTTATAGCTGCGAACGGTTGACGCCAATCCGAAAATTCGCTTGCCACGCAGGACCTACGACGGCGTTTGCAATTCGGCGAGGAGGACCCGCCGCGGCTCACAATGCGAACGCACTGCATCGTCAAGTTCGATGCACGTGCAGCGGCCAAGCTCTGTGCAATAGGTATCGGTACTTGTCGCAGCGAGCCGCCGTTACGGCAACGCGCAAAATGCGCTGCCTTCGTATTGCCATACTGATTTCGTGAACGCATCTAGCACCGCAGCGTCCGTTGTGAATCGGTGTTCCACGACTGCTTAAGCTTGAATCGCAAACGCCGCCAACAGCGTTGCTTTGGCAGCGTTTGTTCAGTGAATAAGCACGCACTGTCGCAACAAGCTCTCCGAAATTACTTGACCACTGCAGAGGCCGAAGTAGAGGAGGGCCGATTCCCGCTAGCATCTTCGAATGCTTCAACCATCCCTACTTGCGCGCGCCGCCGTTCCTGCTTTCATCATTGTCTGGGCTTCGGGCTACATTGTTGCCAAGCTGGCGGCGAAGGATGCGGAACCGCTGTCGTTTCTGATCTTGCGCTATGTTGGCGTGGTGATCTTGATGATTGTGCTCGCGCTAGCCAGTCGCGCTAAGTGGCCGAATCGTCGTGATGCGCTGCACATCGCGGTGGCCGGTGTGCTGATTCAGGCGCTGTATCTGGGCGGCGTGTGGGTGGCCATTCGTATGGGTTTGTCGGCGGGGGTGGCCGCACTCATCGTCAATATGCAACCGGTGCTCACCGCGTGCTTCGCGCACTGGACCGGCGAGCGCGTTAACGTGCGTCAGGGTATCGGCGTGGGCATCGGCTTTGCGGGCGTGCTGATTGTGTTGGCCGCAAAGTTGGGCGATGCGGCGCTATCAGCCACGCTTGGTGTGCCCACGTTGCTGTGTTTCGCGGCTTTGTTGGGCACCACCATCGGCGTGCTTTATCAAAAACGCTTTGTGCCGCATTTCGATTTGCGCACCGGGCAAGTGATTCAATTTTCTGCGGCAATCGTGGTTACGCTGCCGTTTGTTTTTGCATTCGAGAGCTTCGCCATTCGCTGGACACCAGAGGTCATTTTCGCGCTGCTGTGGAGCGTATTTGTGCTCTCCGGCGTCGGCATCTCAATCATGTTTTATCTGTTGCGATCAGGCTCGGTGACCCGCCTGACCAGCGCCATGTATCTGGTGCCAGGGCTGACCGCTGTCTTCGCTTGGTTGTTGTTCGGCGAGTCGCTGCCATGGTCGGTGCTGGTCGGAATGTCGGTGACCTTGCTCGGCATTTATCTGGTTGTCAGCGTACCCAAAAAGCGCACGCTCACGGGCGCGCAAATCCCCTAGCTTTTGCAAGCAGCGCTGACCCCCGGCGTGATGGATTGCTCTGCGGCGGCAGGCGCAACGCTTTTGCCGTCAAATAACATCGGGATTTGGTTGGCAACCCCATATTTCGGGTCGACGCGACGTCGCTCGTTGAGCTGCCGAAAAATATTCCATTCATCATGCGCGCCGTTGCTGAACGTGACTGACGCCTTGAGCGCGTAGTAGTTACGGAACGTATTGCGGGTCACGCGACCACGATCGACCTCACGTTTCAGGCCCGCGTCTTTGCCGAGACGATCATCGAAGTAGGCGCTGATCTTGTCCATGTCTCCGGTGCCAGCCAGGCCGAACACGGCGCCGAAATCGGAGGGGCCGACAAAGTACACAAAGTCGAAGTCGTCGCCCGTGCCGGACGGGCCCTCAAGTATTTGGGTCCACATCAACATGTAGTCGTCGTTACTGCCGCGTGCGCCGGACGGAAGGGTCAACTCAGACTCCTTCGAACCGGGGTCGAGCATCCATGCGTTGCTCTCGCCAAAGCGTGCCTCCACTCGTTTTTTTGCGGTAAGCGAGACCTCGGCATTAACGTCAAAGTAGCCGCCACCCAAGGTTGAAAGCGGCGCGCTGATGTAGCCAATCGCCTTGCCTTTCAATTTTTGCTCAGCGATGACGGCGCGAAAAAACTTTACCTTCGCTTCAATCAGCGGTTTGAATTCGTCGTTGACGCAGTAGCAGAGTTTGAGCTGGGTGCATTCAGTAGATTTCGCCGCGTGCGCTGACGACGTAGCGAGTGCTCCGACTGCGGCGACAACAAGGAGCAGGCGCCGAAACAGGGGTCTGGTTTGAGGCATAAGGTTTTTCCTGATTACGCGATCTCTATGCTACGACGCCTTTCGCCGATTCAACGCGGCGCGGTCAGGTAACAAACGTTTTTACCGCCTCATAGGCGGGTGCGGCGCTGAGCAACTGCATGTGATTGGTTGCCAACAACGTTGCTTTGCGATGCAACGGAAAGCCGAGCGAAAGGGTCGGGTCGTCGTGCTCGCCCAATGCGCTCGCCAGCGGCACCAAGCCGTCGCCCAGCAGGCGGTCTTGCAGGTCGCCGCTCTGTTTGCCGGTCGTCCCGCCGATTGCGAAACATTTGACTTTGGCGGGCAGCGGCAACACGGTGTGCGCAGCTTTGGCGCCCTCGGCGTCTTCCTCCACCACCGCACCGTAGCGCAAATCGGTGATGCCAGTGCTGCGCACTTTGCCGAGCTTGGCGAACGGCGATGCGTAGGGCGTTGCGCCCAAAATCATGTCAATCCAGTGACCGCCACGCTCGAGCGGTGCACCTTGATGCGGCGTACCCAGAAAGACAATTTTTTTCAAGTGTTTGCGCCACGCGTGCGCGTTTTGCTCGGCATAGTGGCAGGCGCTGCGCGTCACCAAGCCGCCCATGCTGTGCGCAACAACCGCCAGCTCGTTCACCTTTACCGGCCATGCCGCAAGCAGCGCTTCAAGTTCGGCGGCGAAGGCGCGACCGTTGCTCGCAACATGTAGCCCGGTGTTGTAGCGCAGGTAGACCGCCGTGTAGCCCAAATCTTTCTGCAGTTCAGCACCGTGATCGTGCGCCGTGCCGTCCGGGCGCGTCGCCCGCCACTGTCGGTCGTTCATGCACAGGCCGTGAATCAGTACCAACACCTTGCCGGTCGCGTCGGGGATCGCGCAAGCCAGACCGTCTTTGGTGAGGGCCAAGGCTTCGCCATGCTGGCGAAATTGCATAGCGATTGCTAACGGATTAGCGGTTTCTAATAGGTGATCGCCGAGCACCCCGTTGAGCGCTGATTGCACCGCGTCGCGCGCGGGCACATCGGTGAAATTGCCGAGCATCGGCGTGGCCAGCGCCAACGCGGCATCGATGCCGCCGCCGACCACCTGCGTGACGCCGCGCACGGTGCGATACACGAATCCGGTAAGCCCTGTAGTTTTTCCGTCTTCAAGCGACGGTGTGATTCCGGGGATGCGCGCGATGTTGCGATGCATCGCTTCGACCAGATCAGTGATGCCGGTGGTGGCGTCAATGGCCAGTTTGCTCACGCCACGCAGATCGTCGCCGGATTGGGCTTTAGGTTTTGTCATGAATACCTTTGCTGGGCAATCTGAGTTGGGCGCGGGGAGTGGCTTCGGCTCAAGTGATGGTGTCGACGCAGTTTTAGTTTGCAAAACTGCGCGAGTTCTAGGCGTTTTTGTTGCCGCGTATCGATCAACACAATGCGGCGGTCACGCTTTATCGTTTCAGATCAACGCGCACTGTTACGGCAGCGGCGCCTTCGTTGCTCCACATCCAGCACCAATCAAAGTTCAAGGTTGGGCTGAATGTGCCATTTTGCTCGCGCGTCAGGTGACTGCGCATCGCGTAGACCACCTCCTTGCCGGAATGGCGGTGAATGTTGAAGCTCAACGGGCCGTCGGCAACGTAGCGCCAGTCCACCGGCAACCGCGGTTCAACCGTGCCGCACAGTTCGGCGGCTTTGCCTGGTGCGATGGTCGCTGTGTGCTGAAACGTGTCGCTGGAAGACCAACGAATTTCAGTGGCCACGCTGCTCGAGGCAAAGAGGGCTGTGGCCAAAACAGCGAAGAGGTGGTTTTTCATTGCGTGCTCCATCGTTAATGCATAGACGTGTTGCGGGTAGTTAGATCACGAAAAAAGCGAAGCCGTTCGCCGTCAAACAACGCACCTAACCATCATCAACGCTGAGTCTACAACGCGCTCCGCTGCGTCTACCAGCGGCTAGTCGGACACATTGCGTGTCGCTACAACATCGCCAACGGCGTGCGTTTGCTCGGCTTCGGGAATGCACTGTCCAGTGCCGCCAGCGTAGATGCATCCAGCGTGAGATTAAGCGCGCCTAGGTTTTCTTCAAGCCGCGCGAGGTGCGTGGTTTTCGGAATCACGATCACGTCGGGCTGGGTGAGTAACCACGCCATCGCCACTTGTGCCGGCGTCGCGCCGATGTCGCTGGCGATGGCGATGAGCTTTGATGACTTTACCAACTCCGCCTGAGCAATCGGCGAATACGCCATGGTTGAGATCGCATGGTCTCGCTGCCACGACAGCAGCGAGAATTCAACGCCGCGACACGACAGGTTGTAGAGCACTTGATTGGTGGCGACGTTGTTGCCATTCGGCGTGGTGATCAGTTGCTGCATGTCCGCCAGATCAAAATTTGACACCCCCCAAGCGCGAATTTTCCCTTGCGCCTTGAGCGTTTCAAACGCGTGCACCGTTTCGGCGATCGGATGTTCACCCGGCCAATGCAGTAAATAGCAATCGAGATAGTCAGCGCCGAGTCGTTTCAGGCTGCGCTCGCAGGCGGCAATGGTGCCGTTGCGTGATGCGTTGTGGGGATACACCTTGCTCACGATAAACAGCTTCTCGCGGGCGGCAGGCGCGTTCGCAATGGCGCGAGCAATGACCCGCTCCGCGCCTCCGTCGCCATACATTTCCGCCGTGTCGATAAGCGTCACACCACGCTCAATGGCCGCCGTGATGAGCGCTATTTCTGCCTGCGCCGCTGACGACTGCTCGCCCATTCGCCAGGTGCCGATACCAAAGCGCGGCATGGCGGTGTCGGTGGAGGGAGTCCGTGTTGTCATGATGATGTGGTGGAGCGGAAAGTTGTTCTGGTTACAGGTGGCGCTGAATAGTTAGCGTTTCATCGCCCACGTGCGTAATGTGCGATTCGTGGCTGGCTAGCACTGTGGATGATTTGAAGCTTAGTCCGACACAAAGCTGAGGTCATCTCCTACGACAGCGCGTCGGCGATACCGCCATTATCCCGTTAATAAATCGCTGCTTGTGACGAGGCCTATAACGGTATCGGCAGGAAGCAGCGGACTTATCCGGCATTGATCTGTCTAGTCTGATCAACGTCGCAATTTCAACTATTGGAAATCAAACCATGAACCCAAAACGAAGATTATTCGCCGCGAGCGTCGCCGTCCTAGGCGTGTCGGCTTTAATTAACGGTGCCTCGGCCGCAGGCAAAGACGACAAAGAAAAGGGCAAGGGCAAAGGCAAAGCCAAGCACAAAAACGGCAAGCAATTGCTGGGCGACAAGATCAAGAAAAACGGCAAACAGGTGCTCGAAACTAACGGCCCGAGCACGGTTTCTGTGGACGTGAAGGACGGCAAGGTTGCCGGCATGAGCGTAAAGCACAGCGCCAAAGGCGAACTGCCCGTCACCAAATACAAGACCAAAACAAAACTGGCTTCTGCTGACGTGATGAAATTTGCATCAATGCAGCAGGTTCAGCTGCAAGACTTGGGTATCGTCTACATCGGCTACGCCTATTACGACGATTACGGCAACGAGCAAATTTATTGGTATCCGTACGAAATGATTTACGACGGCGATACCGGAGCCGTTGAATACATTCCCGTCTATTAAGTTAGCCTGCGGGTCCCCGCGCGCCGTTCTTCATCGTTGCATACGAGTTGAGCGGCGCAAAGTGGCTTAGCGGCGGAGCGGTCAATCGTCAGAAGCGCGAACGAGAATCGTTCTCATTATGATAGTATTTGAGAATCATTCGTGTCTACGCTTTTTTTTATGGATCGTTTTATGCAAAAGTTTTCCGGCGCTAAATCTTTGGCTACAAGCCTTTTGGTGGCCGTTGCAGCCGTCAGCGGCCTCAGCGCAGCAACGGTGTTCGCGCAAGAAAAGGTGGTGAATCTCTATTCGGCGCGCCACTACAACACCGATGAGGCGCTCTACAGCAACTTCACCAAGGCCACAGGCATCAAAGTCAACCGCATTGACGGTGGCGAAGATGCACTGTTGACCCGTATCAAAGCCGAGGGTGCCAACTCGCCTGCCGACGTGTTTTTGACGGTCGACGCCGGACGTTTGTGGATCGCCGAGCAGGAGGGTGTGTTCGCGCCGATTCAA
>JACMNN010000019.1 GCA_014378555.1 Burkholderiales bacterium
AGCTTGGCGCGATGGCGTTGCGCAATGTGCTTGACGATGGCCAGGCCTAGACCCGTCCCACCCGTTTCGCGTGACCGGGAGCGGTCGATGCGATAGAAGCGCTCGGTCAGGCGCGGAATGTGCTCGGCGGCGATACCTGCGCCGCTGTCTTTGACTTCGACCACGACGCCCTCAGCGTTGTTGACGGTGAGTTCAATGCGCCCGCCAGCAGGCGTGTAGCGCACTGCGTTTGATAACAAATTGCCCAGCGCCGAACGCAGCTCTGAAGCGCTGCCGAGTACCTGAGCGGGTTGGATCGCAGCGACAAAGGTGTGCGCGCCGGATGACAGCGCCTCCGCGTCGGCCAACACGTCGCGGGCAATCTGCGCCACGTCGATGAGCGACGCCTCGGGCGGCATTTGATCGTTTTCTAATCGCGCCAGCGTGAGCAAATCCTCAACCAACCGCTGCATGTTGGCCGTTTGCATACTGATGAGTTGCAGGTATCGCGCGCGTTCGGCCTCTGACAGCGGCAAGTCAGTGAGCGTCTCGACAAAGCCGCCGACGACGGTGAGCGGCGTGCGCATTTCGTGTGACACGTTGGCTACAAAATCGCGGCGCATGCGATCCAGTCGTTCACGTTCGGTCACGTCGCGCGTGAGCAGAAGCCGTACGCCCTCGCTGCTGCGTTCGAGGTGAAACGAAATGGTGCGACCGCCGATAGTGATGACCGGTTCGCTGCGGGTTTCGTCTTCGAGGTACGCCGCAAATTCTGGCGCGCGAACCAGCTGCGCAATCGGCTTGCCCATATCACGAAATGCGTCTAGCGAATGCATGACGAGTGCGGCTTGATTGCACCACATGATGCGACCACCACGATCAAGCAGAAACAGGCCATCAGGCACAGCGTTGGTAATTTGTTTGCGTTGCGTGATTTCGGCGTCGCGGTCTTTGAGCTGCTGTTCGCTCTCTTTAAGCTTATTGCGCACCATACCCACCACGTCATCAAACGAGCGCAGCGCGCCCTGTGGTTCGCGCAACATTTCACGCGCCGAGCGGTCGCGCTGCATTAAGCGCGCAACCAGCCACGCGCAGACCAGCATGAGCGTGATGGCGGCGATCCACGGCGTCCACACCGCAGACAGTAGGAGCGACAGCGCCGCGATCACGGCGATTGTGTGAGGCAGTCGAATCATGCGTCAGAGTGTAGCGGGCGGAGATGGCAACGCAGCTTCAGACGGCGCCGGCGTCGGCCACTTGATCCGCGCTTCGCTAGCGCTTACGCAAACGATAGCCGCCACCGCGAACGGTTTCGACTAGCGCGTCGTGCCCGGTGGGCTCGAGCGCAATGCGCAGCCTTCGCACATGCACGTCAACGGTGCGTTCTTCGATGAATACATGGTCGCCCCACACGCCATCAAGCAGCGCCTGTCGCGTCATCACGCGATCCGGTCGCGACATTAGAAAGCGAAGCAGGCGAAATTCAGTTGGCCCCACTTTAAGCTCGACCCCGTTGCCCATCACGCGATGCGCCGTTGGATCGAGTCGCAAGCCAGCGACTTCAAGCGCCGCGTCGGACGCTTCAGGTGCGGCGCGGCGCAGCAGCGCTTTAATGCGCGCCATCAGCTCTTTCGGAGAGAACGGTTTGGTGACGTAATCATCGGCGCCGACCTCAAGGCCGCGAACTTTGTCGTCTTCTGCGGCGCGCGCCGTAAGCATCAAAATCGGCAGGTCGCCAGTGCGCTCGTCTTTGCGCAATTCACGCGCGAAATCGATACCGGACTTGTCGGGCAACATCCAATCGAGCACCACCAAATCGGGCAGCGTTTCGTCAACGATGTCGCGGGCGTCCATGACGGCGTGGGCTAGCTTCACGGCATAGCCGGCGTGTTTGCAGTGTAGGGCGACCAACTCCGCAATCGCGGGTTCGTCTTCAACAATGAGGATGGTGGCTGGCATAGCTGGGTATTTTGTGACAGAGATGTTACGTTTGCATGACAGCGCTCGTGCCGGGCGCCGACTTGCTCGGCACATTGACTCCCACCCGTTGTCTGCATGCCGGGTTCGCTATAGCCCAGCGCCGCGCGCCGAGCTCAGAGTTCAGAGCTGGGAGCGAATCGGGCGCACCACCGTTGCGAGAAATTTCTCTGTCCACGAGCGCTGCTGCCACTGCGCGTAGGTGTAGGGGCGGGTGTATTTAAGGTCCTGCTCGAAAACTACGGTCATTTGACTGGCAAAGTTGCGGTCGTAGACATTCATACTCGCTTCATCGTTCAAGTGGAAAGAACGCAAATCGAAGTTGGTGGAGCCGACCGATACCAGCTCGTTGTCGACGATCAGCATTTTGCTGTGCATCATGGTCGGCAAATACTCGTAAATCTCAACACCGGCTTCGAGAAGCGGGCCCCACTGCGCGCGCGACGCAAGCCTAACCGTATCGGAATCGATGTGCTCGCCGGGCAACAGTAATCGCACCTTTACGCCGCGTGCCCGCGCGGCAAGCATCGCCTTGATACTCAATTCGTCAGGAACAAAATAGGCCGACTGCACATCGATTTGTTTGGCCGCCGCCGCGATAGCCATCAGGTACATCAACTGCATGCTGTCGCTACCGCCGGTTGGCGAGCTGATAAATAAATGGGCCTTGCTATCGCCCGCCGTCGATAGCTTCGGAAAGTGTTGCACGCCGTTCAACACCTGCCCTGTAGCTTTGATCCAGTTGTCATTAAATGCTGCTTGAAATTGCGCCACCACCGGGCCGCGCACGCTGAAATGCATGTCGCGCCAGTGCTCCGGGCTCTCGGCGTTACCACCCCATTGATCGGCAATACCGACGCCGCCGGTGAATGCCACTTCGCCGTCGATCACCAGCAACTTGCGATGCGTCCGATTGTTCATGCGCACCAGGTTGTACCAGCGCAGCGGGCGAAATTGGTGGACTTTCGCCCCAGCCAGTTCGATTTTTTCGAGCAGCTCTTTATCCATTTTTAGCGCGCCGACCCAATCGATCAATACATTGACTTGCACGCCTGCTTTCGCCCGTTCAGCCAGTGCGTCAGCGAGCTCACGGCCGATATCGCCCGACCAGTAAATGTAGGTTTCAAAGGCGATGCTGGTGCGGGCGTTGCGCACCGCAGCAAGCATCGCCGGGAAAATTTCCTGGCCGTTTTGTAAGGCCTTGACGCTGTTACCTTCAAGGATGGTCGGCCCAAGCATGACCGACATCTCGCGGCGAAACTGTGCGTCGGCCACCGGGTAGAGATGCTCAAGCTTGCGACCCAGCTGTTTTTCTGGCTTCAGAAAATTCATTGACACTACCACCGCGGTGATGGTCAGCGCTACAGCAATTATTGCGGTTTTCATGATGCAGTTTTTGCGGGTGACAGGGGTGTGGGTGCGGGCCACTTAAAGCGCCGCTAGGGCGCGCTGTAAGGCGTGGTGTCGGATGTGAGGTGATCGCAAATCCGCTGCGCAGAAATTGGCAGCAACGCATGAAGCTTGGCCGCAGATGCGACGCTTGCGGCGCGCCGCCCAGTGGTGCGGGCGGCGCTGAGGTCTACCTTACGCCACCGCGCACCAGCTTGACGATGCCAATCAGGATGATCGCGCCGACCAGCGACACAAGTATGGATCCGATGTTCAGTGCATTTTGGTTGATCGACGCCACGCCGACCAGCGGCGAGATGAAATACCCTGCGATGAGTGCGCCCACGATCCCCACCACCACGTTTAGGATGATGCCTTGGCTGCCATCGGTTTTCATAATCAAACTGGCTACCCAGCCAACCAGTCCACCCACCACTAACCAAATAAGAATACCCATGATGTTTCTCTCTTTCGTTGTTACGATGTTGTGCCGCGAACTGCGACGTTGGCCCACAGGCAACATAGCGTTTTGCTGCAACGCTGAATCGCCTGTCGGTACTGCGGGCGGTGCGTCGCGCTGACCCACCACCGTCCTGCTTTTAGCGTGGCCGTATAGCCAAGCTCAGTCGGTACCCGTTGCCCACCAAACCCCTCGCCAACGGGCTACAGCGTGTGACACAGAGCGCCCGAAGGCGATCAAGTGAACAGATTCTGTATTTGCTTATTTGCCTCAACAGTCATCAACCAGCTTGTCTGGGTGTAGGACAGCATCGTGCGGAAATGACGGGTTCGCAGCGCCTCGCTGCACCAAAAATGCATCGTGCCAACGTGGTTTAAGTTGCAACAACGTCTTGTCGTATCGCGCTGGGCGCGGCGGCGATCTAAGGCTGTGAAGCGCCTAAGCGGCGCTGGCGGCCACTAGCGTCAGGCGATCGC
>JACMNN010000117.1 GCA_014378555.1 Burkholderiales bacterium
CCAGAACTTCTTCGACATCTTCACCGCACAGAAGCTCACGGTCATCCTGATCTTGGCCTATTTGGTCATCCTTGTGACGATGGTCTATGGCCCGATCGCCGCCGCGCTGGTCGAGTTGTTTCCGACTCGCATCCGCTACTCCGGTCTGTCGCTGCCGTATCACATCGGTAACGGCTGGTTCGGTGGCCTGATGCCGGCAACCGCCTTCGCGATCTCGGCCCAAACCGGCAACATTTACTCTGGCCTGTGGTACGCCATTGTGATTGCCGTCATGACGGTGATCATCGGCGTGCTATTCGTGCCGAATGGGACCCACAAGAAGGACATCTTCGCTGGCGACAGAGCCTGATAGGCACCTGTCGACAAGCCGGGCCGGGGTCTCATTGAGACCTCGGCCCGGCACGCATTTGGCAAGGGATATGCTGCTTTGACCGATCTTGTGCTTTCGCAATTAACCGACCTCTTCCGCATCGGCCTGATCATTGCCCTTGTCGTCACGATGCGCAAAACCGCTGCGATAACCGGGCGCGTGCTGCCTTTGGTCTTGGGTGTGATCTTCGTGGCGGTCATGCTGCCTGCCACCATGCCAGGCGCATCGGCGAGTCGCACCGATGCCATCCTTGCAGGGCTGGTTTCCAACACGATTATTTTGGCCGTTGTTTTGGTAGTAGCGGGGCTGATCGCACGATTACGGCGTTAAGCGCGCTGGTAGGGTTTGGCACCAATGGTTAATTGACCAATGCCAGCTTTGGTGGCGACCTAGACATGGGCGGCGAGAAGCACGAAGTGCCCGCATCGACCCCGGTCGAAACAGGGCTGAAAAAGTAGCTGCGAGCAAGCGCTAGTGAGGCTTAGCTGCCGAAAAAAAGGCCGGGAATTCCCGGCCTTTTTTTATTGCTTCGCTAGCGAAATTTCAAATCGCAAGCGCACCCCGGTAAGCTCGACCACATCGCCTGCGGCCAACTCTCGCAGGCCCGCCAACGCGTCGCCGTTGACGTAGGCCGGAGTGACGCCTTCACGCTGGTGTATTTGCCAGCGGGTCGGACTCACACGCAGGAACTCAACCACCTGTTTGCCCTCTTTGCCGAGGGTGACCGCGTCTGAGGTCAACATATATCGCTTGCCCGCTGCAGGCCCCGACAGCACGGCAACGCTGGCCGCCAGCGCTGGAGTTGGCGCGGCAGTTTGGGTTGTGTTGGCGGCGCGAATTGCAGCAGGTGCTGCAACGGGTATTGCGGCCGGCGCATGACCGGTTGCGGCTTTAGCGACGAGCGGCCCACCCGATGTTAGTGTGGTGCCCTTGGGCAGCGCTGCCAGCAATGTGCTGTCGAGCAAAGGTTCGTTCGCCAACACCGCTGCCGGAACGAGTGGCGTCGCGGGAGGCCAAGGACGGGGCGCAAGCTCAGGCTGCGCGGCGTCGCGCAGCGGCGCGTTACCGTCTGTGGGGCGCGAGGCGGAAAGGGCCGGGTCGGTATTGACTCGCTCGCGAGTCGGCGCTGGAATTGCAAATGGTTCAATCGATTCCGGCTGCATAAAGTTAGCAGCTGAATCTAGTTCCGCAAAGTACATCAACCGTTCGCGGCCCACCCCGATTTGATCGCCATGTCGCAGCGTGTGCATTTGTGCCAGGCGTTTGCCATTGACGCGAGTGCCATTGGTGCTGCCCAGGTCCTCCACCGTCGCCACGCCCGACACCTGACGAATGATTGCATGCTCGGCGCTAATGCCGGGATGTTTGATGCGAACATCGCATCGGCTGCCGCGGCCAACAAGACTCTGCTCCGCCTTCAGCGGGAATTCCACGATCGTATTGTCGGGCTGCAACCAGAAAAGCTTGGCCATGATTTGTTATTTTTCCGTCGGTTTCTTCAGGAACTTTTGCCACCACAAGTCCGCCAGTGGTGGGTCGCCGACACGAACAATGATGATCGAGATATTGTCGCGACCGCCATTGGCATTGGCCTTATCGATGAGGAGCTTGATGTGGTCACTGGGCGCTTTCTCGGTTGCGAGCGCGGTCTGTATCACCTCATCATCGACCAAGTCGGACAACCCGTCCGAGCAAAGCAGATAAAGATCGCCGGGTCGGGTCCGGTATTCCTTCACATCTGCCTCGGCAATTGCGTCAATGCCGAGCGCTCGTGTGATCAGATTTTTTTGCGGCGAATTCTTTGCTTCTTCTTCGGAGATAAAGCCCTTTTCGAGTTGATCCTGCACGTAAGAATGGTCGCGCGTCAGTTGCTCAAGAACCCGCTCACGCAGCCGGTAGCAGCGCGAATCGCCGACATGGGCAATCCCTATCCGGCCGTCATAGAAACGGGCCGCCACGATCGTGGTGCCCATGCCATTTAATTCTTCACGACCGCGAGCAACGCTGCAAATTCGGTTGTTAGCCTTTTCGATCGCAGCACGAAGCTGGCGCATCGCCACCGAAATTCCGGTGTCTGGATCGATGCGCCCAAGATCGGTCTCGGAAATATTAAGACTGAATGAATCGTCGCGAACGACGTCCACCGCGAGCTGGCTCGCGACTTCGCCCGCCTGATAGCCACCCATGCCGTCGGCCAGCACTACTAGCTTGCGTTCGCTGTCGACGAGGATCGCGTCTTCATTGTGGGCGCGTTCTCGGCCAACGTCACTGCCACCGCTGAACAGCCACGGACGAACCGGAACCGCTTTGGTTTTGGAGTTGGGTGATGCGCGCGTCGATGCCATTTACATAATGTACTAAACCGCGTCCAATTTAGCTTGCGATCAAGCGCCGCGCAACGCTTTACGCCCGACGCAGCGCGGTATCAGGCGCTGGCTTCGACCAGAATCGGTTGCAGCAGGGCAATCAACGCCTGCGGGTCCAGGCCGACCAAGAACCCGCGCTTTCCGCCGTTGATATAGATGCGCGGCAGTTCACTAATGCTGCGCTCCAAATACACCGTGAGTGGCTTGCGCGTGCCAAACGGCGATGTACCGCCGACCATGTAGCCGGTATGGCGCAGTGCGGTTTCTGGCGCGCACGGGGTGACCGTTTTGCAACCGAGAATTCGCGCCAGACTCTTAGTCGAGATTTCTCGGTCGCCATGTTGCAGGCAAATGAAGGCAGTTTTAGTTTCGTTTTCAAGCACGATAGTTTTGATCACGGCGTGCTCATCCACGCCCAGCGAGGCAGCCGAATGCGCCGTGCCACCGCGTTCAATGTACTCATACAGATGCGCCGAAAAAGCGGCTTTTCCTGCGCGTAATGCACGAACGGCTTGAGTCGCGGGAATGTCGTCAGCTTTTGCCATAAATTGCCCTATTGCCCCCGAGGATGATGTTGCTGGTGGATCAGTTTCAGCCGCTCGCGCGCCACGTGGGTGTAGATTTGCGTGGTGGTGATGTCGCTGTGGCCGAGCAGCATTTGCACCACCCGCAGGTCGGCGCCATGATTAAGCAAATGGGTGGCGAAGGCATGGCGAAGCGTGTGCGGCGACAGGGCGGCGGCGCTGATGCCAGCGGTCACCGCATGGCGTTTAATCACGTACCAGAACGCCTGCCGTGTCATCGGTTCGCCGCGTGCGGTCAGAAACAGATAATCGCTGCGTTTTGGTGGACTAAGCCAAAACGCCCGAGCGCCGGTGAGGTGTTGCTTGATCCAGGTCACGGCCAGCTCACCCAATGGCACCAGCCGCTCTTTTGAGCCTTTGCCGAGCACAATGACCACCCCTTGCTCCAAGTTCACTTGAATCAGTTTGAGCCCGATCAGCTCGCTCACCCGTAAACCCGACGCGTAGAGCGTTTCGAGCATTGCGCGATCTCGTTCGCCCAGCGACGTCGTCACGTCAGGCGCGGCCAGCAGCGCCTCCACTTGCGCCTCAGATAGATTTTTGGGCAAATAGCG
>JACMNN010000118.1 GCA_014378555.1 Burkholderiales bacterium
AGTGCCCAGGCGCGTGAAGTGATAGGGCTGGTCGCGGCGGGCGGTGGCAAACGTTACGCCGCGAAACAGATGCGAGCGCTCTTTCACCCAGTCAAAAAAATCGCTGCCGGTCATCATCGGATCGATGCTGAGGATTTTGTCCTGCATGGCAAGCCAGGTGTCGTTGATGTTTTCCCACATCTCGCTGGTGATCGAGCCGCGCACCGCACGCGCGTTTTCACGGGTGGACTCGAAACAGTTGCGGATCGACGATGGATGCTTCTTGTCCCACGCCAAAAATGCGATCACGTTGACGTAGGTCGCGGGCAGGTGGGTCTCGGCGAACGCGGCCTGCGCTTCGGTGATGACAATCGGGGTCATCGCTCCACCGGAATCAGCCGCCCGATCAAGCATGGCGAGCGATTGCGTGACGTCAAGAATACGCGCCATGTTTTCGGCGCGCTCTAGGTAGCGGCTCATCCAGTACAGATGGGAGGCAACTCGGCTGAGCATGTTCATTTGCGCGCCGTTTCGCTCTCGCCCAACACCCAAGTGTCTTTGGTGCCGCCGCCTTGCGATGAATTGACCACCAGCGAGCCCTCACGCAATGCAACCCGCGTGAGGCCGCCGGGCACCATCCGCACTTCGCGTCCGGTGAGCACAAACGGTCGCAGGTCAATGTGTCGCGGCGCAATGCCAGATTCAACAAACGTCGGGCAGCTTGATAACGATAAGGTGGGCTGCGCGATGTAATTGCTCGGGTTCGCCTTAACTATCACAGCAAAATCTGCGACCTCTTTGGCCGTGGCGGCGGGCCCCACCAGCATGCCGTAACCACCGGCGCCGTGAACTTCTTTGACCACCAGATCTTTCATGTTGGCGAGCACGTACGAAAGGTCGCTCGGCTTACGGCATTGATAGGTCAACACGTTATTCAGAATCGGCTCTTCGTTGAGATAGAACTTGATCATGTCGGGCACGTACGGATAGATCGACTTGTCGTCGGCCACCCCGGTGCCAATCGCATTGCAGATACTGATGTTGCCCATGGCATAGCAGCCGAACAAACCGGGCACGCCGAGTGCTGAGTCTTCGCGGAAGGCGAGTGGATCGAGGAACACATCATCGAGTCGTCGATACATCACATCCACGCGCTGCGGACCGCTGGTGGTGCGCATGTAGACGAAGTCATCTTTGACGAACAGGTCAGAGCCCTCGACCAATTCAATGCCCATTTGCTGCGCTAAAAAAGTGTGCTCAAAGTAGGCGCTGTTGTAGCGTCCGGGCGTCAGCAGCACCACCGTTGGGTTATCAATTTCGCTCGATTCACGCAGCGTTTGCAACAACATCGCCGGGTAGTGTTCGACCGGACGCACCGTTTGTTTCAAAAATAATTCAGGAAACAGCCGCATCATCATCTTGCGATTCATGAGCATGTAGGACACGCCGGACGGCACGCGCAGATTGTCCTCCAGCACGTAATATTTGCCGTCGTTGTTACGCACGATATCAACCCCGGCCATGGAGGCATAGGTGTCGTTCGGCAATTTCACGCCGACCATCTTGGTCTGAAATTGTGCGTTGCCTTCGATCTGCTCGCGAGGAATCAAGCCTGCTTTGAGGATCGCTTGATCGTGATAAATGTCAGCAAGAAATTTGTTGATCGCGGTCACGCGCTGCGTGAGGCCCTTTTCAAGATACGTCCATTCATCCGCCGTGATGATGCGCGGAATCACATCCGACGGAATCAGTCGCTCGGTGCCGCCTTCATCACCGTACACCGTGAAAGTGATGCCAATGCGGCGGAACAGCAAATCGGCCTGCGCGCGACGCTGCGTGAGCGCCTGTCCGGGCGTTGCCTCAAGCCATTGGTTGTAGGCCTGATAGTGATCGCGTGGCGCGAACCGAAGTGGTGACATCGGCGCTATGGGTTTGCTGTTCGCCAGGGTCGCTGCCGATTGCAGCTGCGACTGAAACTGCCCCTGACTTTGTGATTGCTGCGTTTGCAGTGCAAGCATTTCGTCAAAATGACTGGCAGGCGGGTGCTTGATGGTGTGCATGATCATGGCGGCGCGGCAACTCAACTTTCACAATGGTAAGCAAACCGCGTGCCGCTGTCTTTTCGCAGCTCTAAACAAAGACCTTAGGTCTACAGCTTTTCAGCAAAGGCCTTATTGCATACGGTCTACAAAAATATTATTGCATAGGTCGACTTGTCGCCATTTCACCTATTAAGCCGTTGTTGAGCGGCGCTCTCGCCGTAAAGTGGTGGCCCACCGTGCATGGCCACTAAGCCGGCGAGCAAGTGGCCACGTAGAATTGGGTCCG
The DNA here is from genome assembly GCA_014378555.1 of Burkholderiales bacterium. Lineage (GTDB taxonomy): Bacteria > Pseudomonadota > Gammaproteobacteria > Burkholderiales > Casimicrobiaceae > Casimicrobium. The sequence continues at coordinate 2,308 of JACMNN010000118.1, forward strand.
ATGGCCTTCCCCTCTCGCTACGAGTTGGAGCTTGGTGTGCGCTACGTGCTCGCCAAGCGTCGCAACAGTTTCATCTCCTTCATCTCGCTCATCTCGATGCTTGGCATTGCGTTGGGCGTCGCTGCGTTGATCATCGTGATTTCGGTGATGAACGGGTTTCAAAGCGAACTGCGTGAACGCATGCTCGCTGCTACCGCGCACGTCGAAGTCAAAGGTCTCGACGGCCCGATGAGCGACTGGCAAAGTGTCGCCACGGTCCTCAAAAAGAATCCTGAAGTACAAGCCATTGCGCCGTACGTGCAGGGCGAGGGCTTGTGGATCAACGGTGAAATCAACAAACCGTCCCTCGTTCGCGGCATTGATCCTGGCACCGAAGTGCTGGTCGCCACGGTGCAGCAGCATATGAAAGTCGGCACGCTCGACCTGCTGAAGCCGGGCGAATGGGGCGTCATCCTTGGTGTCGATCTGGCGCGCAGTCTCGGCGTTCGCGTTGGCGAAAAAGTCGCGTTGGTCACGCCGCAGGGAACTGTGACGCCGGCGGGCACGGTGCCGCGCGTGAAAAGTTTTACCGTTGTCGGTTTGTTTGAAATTGGCTGGATTGAAGCCGATTCGCGCGTCGCGTTGATCCACGTCAAAGATGCGCAGCGGCTTTATCAATTTGGCGATGCGGTCACCGGCATTCGCGTCAAGCTGAACGATTTGATGCAGGCGCGCAGCGTGGCTGACCTGTGGCTGCGCACTTTGCCGCCGGGGCTTAACGTGTCGGATTGGACGACTCAGAACGCAAGTTTTTTCAAAGCCGTTCAGCTCGAAAAAAAGGTCATGTTTATTATTCTCACCCTAATCGTCGCCGTGGCTGCGTTTAATCTGGTGAGCACGCTGGTGATGGTGGTCACCGATAAAGAATCAGACATCGCAATTTTGCGCACGCTCGGCGCGCGACCGTTGAGCATCATGCAAATTTTTGTGGTGCAAGGCGCGATTATTGGTGTCGCCGGCACCCTAATTGGGCTCACGGTGGGCCTTGCCGTGGCGCTCAATATTGATTTGGTGGTCGGCACCATTGAAAAGATTTTCGGCGTGACTTTCATCGACAAAACGGTGTATTTGATTACCGAGTTGCCGTCCAAAGTAGTTCCGGCTGACGTGCTGTTTATTGTGCTGATGAGTCTTGGCTTGTCGTTGCTCGCCACGCTGTGGCCAAGCTGGCGCGCCAGCCGCATCAATCCGGCGGAGGCACTGCGTTATGACTAACACCATGGTGTTATCAGCCGACCGACTCGGCAAAACTTATGAGAGCGGCCCGGCGCGCACCGAGGTTTTGGCTGATGTGAGTTTCACCGTGGCTGCCGGCGAATCAGTCGCCATCATTGGCGCCTCAGGCTCCGGCAAAAGTACCTTGCTGCATTTGCTGGGCGGGCTTGATGCGCCGAGCGCCGGTACGGTGCTTTTGCTCGGGCAACCGCTGGCCAAACTGTCGGATGCTGCGCGCGGCGATTTGCGCAATAAGTCGCTCGGATTCGTCTATCAATTTCATCACCTGCTGGCGGAGTTGACTGCGGTGCAGAACGTGGCCCTAGCGTTGCGCATTCGTCGCACCCCACCCTTGATTGCTGAGGCGAAAGCAAAAACACTACTGGAGTTCGTCGGCCTCGGCCATCGCCTGCAACATCTGCCGTCCGAATTGTCCGGGGGCGAGCGGCAACGCGTCGCCATCGCGCGTGCGCTGGTCACCGAGCCCGCCTGTGTGTTGGCAGACGAACCTACGGGCAATCTTGACCAAGAAAACGGCGACCGCGTATTCGCGATGTTGTGCGAAATCACTAAAAGCCGTAACGCGTCGCTGGTGTTGGTCACGCACGA
>JACMNN010000119.1 GCA_014378555.1 Burkholderiales bacterium
GCTCCGCTGCGCGGTCTGGCATGAAATGAATGATCGGCGGAATGATGAGCAGCACGCAGGCAACGGGCACCGACACATAGGCCATCGGAATCGCCAGCAATTGCAGCGTTATGGCCACCGTGTTTTTCGCCACGCCACGGAAATGGGTGCGTGACAGCACCGCATTGTCTCTATTGCGATCCCGCAGGTCGCGCGCCAAAACGGCGAAGGCAATGGCTGTGGCGGCTGCCACGGCCGCATAGCAGGCCATAGCTAGGGGCGCGCCTTTGGTCTCGCTCACATAGTTCGTCACGAACGGATATAGCGATAGCCAGAACAACCAGTGGATGTTTAGCCACAAGGTCGGCGCGCTGACGCGGCGCGCGACGTGCATCAGGTGGTGGTGGGAGACCCAGAAGATCGCCACAAACACAAAGCTTGCCGCGTAGCTTGCAAAGATGTGCCAGCGCGCATAGAGCGCGTGTAGCTCGGGTGCTGCGGGCGCCTTCAGTTCCAGCACCATGATGGTGATGATGACGGCGATCACACCGTCGCTGAACGCTTCAAGGCGGTCCGTGCCCATGCCTGATCCCGCGGCCGTTTCTGTGGCAAGCGGGTCGGAGGAAGGCGACGTCATGACCGCGCTCCTGCGCAACTCGCGGAGCCGGGTGCCGCAGCGACCAGCGTTCGCTGCGGCCCTATGAACAGCCCACCCTCGCTTGAGGTGCGCGGGGAGGCCGGGTAGATAGGGATAACGGTTTGCATGGTGTTCCTTAAAAAAGGTGATGTAGCGGCGCATCGATCGGCGAGAAACGTTGTCGCGGCAGGCGCTCCGGTCTGAGTGCGGTTGATCAGGCGCCCGGTATCGGGCTGGCTGGCAGCTTGATCTGTATCGAGCAGAGGCAGTCCTGACGGACGCCTCAACATCTTTCCGATCGCCGGCGAGCGCGAAAGCCGCGCAGAACAAACCCAGTGCCCGCCACCAGCATCGCCGCTCCGGTACCGCACAACGCCATGGTGCGCTGGCCTGAGGTTGACGCCAACTCGCGTATAAAGCCGCCCGCAGTATGAATGAATAGGGAGGTGATTGGAAACCCCATGATTGACTGATGGCGAATCGGTTTGTTCAGCGCCATGCTCAAAATCGCGGCGACATCGCTGAACAAACAGCTTACTGACCCGGTAAGTGGGTAGGCAATGTCTCGCGCGTCAATGAAGGCGACCCGCGCCGCGCACGAAGGCAAGTAAAGACGTCGTTCCGCTCGAATGTCATCACGATATTCGCCTCCGAGGTTGTTGGCAAAAAAAGTTGGGCGCAGAATTGTGTGGCCAATACCTGATTCGCGAAGATGCCTTTCGACCCAGTGGTGCGGCAATAGTGGGTTATTTTGATTGAGAGCGCACGCTGCAACGTGACTGCCAGTGGTCGCCGAAGCTAGAGCTTAACTAACTCGCACATCAATCTTATTGGTGCCGGTGAGATGAATCGAACACCCGACCTTCGCATTACGAATGCGCTGCTCTACCAACTGAGCTACACCGGCTACGGTTTGCGACGCCAAGAATTTAAGTTCTCAAAACGTGCTTTGGTTGAACACAGCACAAACATCCTCTGCGTAGCCGATAATTATGCCATGTATACATTTTTCCATCTCCTTCGATGAAGCTCGCTCGTATCATGGGCTTCCATGCCGTTAACGCGCGGCTTGCGCGCCGACCCGAAACAGTCGTCGAAATTTTCGTGTCATCGTCACGCCGCGATGATCGCGTCGCGCAATTGCAAATATTGGCTGACTCGCTGAATATTGAAGTGCAATTGGTCGACTTCGGCCGCCTCGCGGCGCTCGCGCAATCGGAAGAGCACCAAGGCGTTGTGGCGTTGGTTGAGGTGTCGGCCGACGGCTCAACGGGGGCTGATTTTGATCAAGTGCTGGCCGCAGCGCTCAAGCGTTCGCAACCGCCGTTGTTTCTATTGTTAGATCAGATTCAAGACCCGCACAATCTGGGCGCCTGTATTCGCAGCGCCGACGCATTTGGTGCTGACGCTGTGATCCTGCCGAAGCACGCGTCGGCGCCGCTGACCGCCGTTGCGTTGAAGGCCGCGAGCGGCGCCACCGAGACCACACCGGTGTGTACGGTGGTCAATTTGGTGCAGTGCATCGAGACCTTGCAGCAAGCCAATATCTGGGTGCTCGGTGCCGAGATGGAAACCGAGGCAACGCTGTTCAACACCACACTCACCGGCCCATTGGCGTGGGTGCTCGGTAATGAAGGCAAGGGCCTGCGTCGGCTCACCCGCGAGCGGTGCGACGCGTTGGTGGCCATCCCGATGGTAGGCGCAGTCGAGAGCCTCAATGTGTCGGTTGCGACCGCGGTTTGTCTGTACGCTACGCAGGCCGCACGGCACGTTAAAAAGTAGCAAATTGGTGGCGGCTGGGTGGCTGCTGGGCGGCTCAGGATAAGCAATTTATCGTCTTGCCGGCCCCCTCAACAAAGGTATTATTAGTATTCCAAGATTGTTGTTGAACCCATGCTCGCATTCGTACTGAGAAGACTTTTTCAAGCAGCACTCGTCATGCTCGTTGTTGCATTTGTGGCCTTCTCGTTGTTCAACTATGTGGGCGACCCGATCAACATGATGCTCGGGCAGGATGCAACGCCTGAGCAAAAAGTTGAATTGCGTGAAGCGCTCGGTTTGGACAAGCCGGACTATGTCCAATTCGCAGCGTTTGTCGGCAATGCAGTCAAGGGCGATTTCGGCTTGTCGCTGCGCCAGGCCAGACCGGTCTCAACGTTAATCAAAGAGCGACTGCCAGCCACTCTAGAGCTCGCGTTTTGTGCGGCGATTCTTGCCTTGATTGGAGGCGTGGTGATGGGCGTCTACACCGCACTCAATCGCAACGGCGTCTTCTCGCAGTTTTTACTCACGCTGTCGCTGGTTGGCGTGAGTCTGCCTACGTTTCTCATTGGTATTTTGTTAATACTGGTGTTTGCCGTAACCCTGCAAGTGCTGCCGTCGTACGGGCGCGGCGATCCGACGCAAATTGGCTGGTGGAGCACTGGATTTTTAACCACCAGCGGCCTGCGCGCGTTGGTGTTGCCTTCGGTGACCTTGTCGCTAGGCACCATGACACTGATCATGCGTCTGGTGCGTAGCGAAATGATGGAGGTTTTGCGCACCGATTACATCAAGTTTGCCCGAGCCCGCGGCTTGACTAACCGAATGGTTAATTACGGTCACGCACTGAAGAACACGCTGGTTCCAGTGATGACGATTACCGGCCTGCAACTCGGCTCGATCATCGCGTTTGCCATCGTCACCGAAACGGTATTTCAGTGGCCGGGCATGGGCTTCTTGTTCATCCAGTCGGTGCAGTTTGCCGACATTCCAGTGATGGCAGCTTATTTGGTGATGATTTCAGCGGTGTTTGTCACGATCAATTTGATTGTTGATTTGCTCTATTACGTCGTCGATCCGCGGTTGCGAATCGATCAAACCAGTACCGGTCACTAATCTAATTTTTTTGCGAGCCTAAGCATGTACAACCCAAGCAAAGTATCTGGCGCGATCGCCGAATTTCATAGCGACCTCACCGCTATCCGGCGCGACATTCACAGCAACCCTGAGCATGCCTACAAAGAAACGCGTACCGCGGCCATCGTTGCCGAACGCCTGACCGCATACGGCGTCGACGAGGTGCACACCGGCATTGGCGGCACCGGCGTGGTGGGCGTCATTCGTGGCGCTCGTGGTCACGGCGTGGGCACCCGCAATGTGGGCCTGCGCGCCGACATGGACTGTCTTGCAATGTCGGAAGAAACCCGACTGCCGTACGCGTCAAAAAATCAGGGCTACATGCATGCCTGCGGCCACGATGGGCACACCACGATGTTGCTTGGCGCGGCGCGGTTTCTCGCCAAGTCACGTGATTTTTCGGGCACTGTGTACACCGTGTTTCAGCCGGCCGAAGAGGGCTTGGCGGGTGCCAAAGCGATGATGGACGACGGTCTGTTTACGCGCTTTCCAATTGACGTTTTCTACGGCCTGCACAACGCACCCTGGGTGCCGCTCGGCTCGATGGCGGTACGCGTTGGTGCCATGATGGCCGCCGCCGACCGCATTGAAATCACCATCGAAGGCAAAGGCGGGCACGGCGGTATGCCGCAATTTGTGAGTGACCCGATTTTGGCCGCGGCTCACGTCATCACCGCCATCCAGTCGATCGCCTCGCGCAATGCCGATCCGGCCGATTCGGTCGTAGTGTCGATCTGCGCGATGGAAGCCGGCGTGATGAACACCTACAACGTGGTTCCTCGCGAAGTGAAAATGGTTGGCACGGTGCGCACCTATCGTAAGGAGGCGCAGGCGATGGTGATCGAAAAGCTTAAGCTGATTGTTGAGAACACAGCCGCCGCGTTTGGCTCCACCGGACGCGTGAATTTCATTGAAGGTTACCCCGCGACCATCAATCACAAACGCGAGGCAGAGCTCGCCGCCGAGGTGGGCCGCAGCGTGTTTGGGCCTGAAAACGTGATCACTGAAATTTTCCCGAATACGGGTGGCGAAGACTTTTCGTACTTCCTCGAAGCGGTACCTGGCGCCTATATCTGGGTCGGCCAACAGTGCGAGGGTAACTTCCCGATTCATCATCCTAAATACGACTTTGATGATCGGATCATCCCCAACGGCGCAGGCCTGCTCGCAGCGATTGCCCAACACGAATTGCAAGGTTAAGACTACGCTATGAAACTGTTTGACCTGCCACAAAATTTCGTTGATGATTTAGTAGCGATTCGTCGCGATATTCACGCCAATCCTGAGCTGGGTTACTTAGAGACTCGCACCTCTGCGCTGGTCGCTGAACGCCTGCGTGCCTACGGCGTTGACGAAGTTCATACCGGTATCGCAAAGACCGGTCTGGTCGGCGTGATTCGCGGTAAACGCAGCGGCGGCACGATCGGCATGCGCGCTGATATGGACGCATTACCGATGCAGGAAAAAAACACTTTTTTTCATGCGTCAAAACAAGCCAAAGTCATGCATGCCTGCGGCCACGACGGGCACACCACTATGCTGCTCGGTGCGGCGCGTTATTTGGCTGAAACACGCAATTTTGCGGGCACCGTGCATGTGATTTTTCAGCCCGCTGAAGAGGGCGGTGCTGGCGGCGACTTGATGGTGAAAGAAGGATTGTTCGACCGTTTTGACTGCGAACGTATTTTTGCCGTTCACAACCGTCCTGACCTGGCGCTAGGCAAATGGGGCACGCGCGCTGGCGCGTTTATGGCCTCAGCCGACCGTTTCACCATCGAAGTCACGGGTAAGGGCGGTCATGCAGCACGGCCGCATCTGATCTGCGACCCAATGGTGGTGGCGGCCAATATTATGCTGGCTGTGCAAACGATTGTGTCGCGCAATGTCAGCCCACTTGAGACGGCGGTGGTGGGTATCAGCGCCATCGAGGGCGGCGATTTGCCAGCGTTTAACGTGGTGCCGGATACGGTGAAAATGACCGGTACAGTGCGCACCTACGATCCCGCGGTGCGCGATCTGATTGAGGCCCGTCTTGCCGAAATGGTGCAAGGCATTTGTGCGGCGCATCGCGCCGTCGGCACGCTGAAATATGCTCGTTTGTACCCTACCGTGATCAACACCGCGGCAGAGGTTGAATTTGCGCGTCAGGCCGCCGCTGAGGTGTGGGGTGAAGCCAATGCCGACGCGAATTACACCCCGTCTATGGGCGGTGAGGACTTTTCGTTCATGCTGCAGAAACGCCCTGGCTGCTATTCGGTGATTGGCCAAGGCCCTGCGCTGTTGTCGGACGGTATGGTGCCGCTGCACAATACTCGTTACGACTTTTGCGACGAGATCATTCCCAACGGCGTCCGCTACTTCTCGCGTTTGGCTGAGCGTGGCTTGCCACTGTGAGCAACGCCGCTCCATGCAAACGTAATAGGTAAATCTTGGAAGCAATTTCCCGTTTTTTTGATGGCGATGTGTGGTGGAGCTTCAAGCGCTCGCCGGTGACCGTGATCGCGGCGATTCTGGCCACAATTTGCATTTTGGGCGCGGTGTTAGCGCCCGTTATCGCGCCGCACAATCCGTACGATTTAGCAGAGATCTCGCTGCTTGATTCAAACCTGCCACCGGCATGGATTGCTAGCGGTAATGCCAAATTCTTGTTAGGCACCGATCAACAGGGCCGCGACATTTTGTCGACCATCATGTACGGCAGCCGCGTGTCGCTGCTGGTCGCTGTATCGGCCGTCGCGATGTCGATTGTGATGGGCGTGAGTGCTGGTTTGTTGGCCGGTTATGTCGGCGGTCGCGTTGATAGCATCATCATGCGCATCGCCGATATTCAGTTAACCTTTCCGGCCATTCTTGTGGCGCTATTAATTAGCGGTATTGGGCGGCAATTTGTGCCGCGCGAGATGCAAGACGCCATTGCGCTCTACGTCATCATTTTCTCGATTGGCCTTACCGGGTGGGTGCAATATGCGCGCACCGTGCGAGGCTCGACGCTGGTTGAGAAAAGTAAAGAGTATGTGCAGGCCGCGCGCGTGATCGGGGTGTCGCAAACGCGCATCATGTTCAGCCATGTGTTGCCCAACGTGCTCGGGCCGGTACTGGTGATCGCCACGCTCAACATTGCCAACGCCATCATTGCCGAGGCCACGTTGTCGTTTTTGGGCGTCGGCATGCCTCCCACGCAACCGTCGCTGGGCACCTTGATCAGCGAAGGGCAAAACTATCTGTTTTCTGGCGAATGGTGGATTACAGTGTTCCCCGGAGTTGTTTTGATTGTGATGGTGATTTCTGTCAATCTGGTGGGTGACTGGTTGCGCGACGCGCTGAATCCCAAGCTACGATAGTTTAGTTACGTTCGCGTTGTGTGTAGACGCGCCGCGCGTAACGCCTGCATGTGCAAAAGGAGGTTCCTATGAGTCGATTTTTCTTGTTTCTCGTGGTGGCGATCCTCGGCGGTTGCGCCCACCAGTGGGACACCGTACTTGACGGGCGGCTCTACACGCGAACTAATTTGCACCGTTATCCGGTGTCGATTGTGGCCGTCAACGGCGAATACAGCACGCTGGTGCCGCGTCGTGTCGATGCGGGCATGCTGCGCCTAACCGTGGACGCGCCGCCGATCCGCGGCTTTCGTCTTCCCGAGCGCAAAGAGTTCACCTTTCGCGCCGAAAAGTGCGTTCGCTACTGGCTCGCTGCGCAACGAGCGGGCTCGTTAAGCCGTGATTTTGAGCTGGTCATCGACCACGCCGACGTGGTGCCCGGTTGCAACCCAACCAGCGGCGTACCGTTGCAAGCAGTCATTGTGCCGTCCGATCTCAGCCAAATTGAACCGCCACGCCCCATTCCGATGGCCAAGCGGCCATAAATACTTAAGCGTCCTGTTCGCGTCCTTTTTCAGTTCTGAGTGTCAATGAGTCAACCCCTTTTAGAAGTAAAAAATCTGCACATAGAGTTCCCGACGCGTCGTGGCATTCTTAAAGCGGTGGAAGATGTTTCGTTCGCGATCGCGCCGGGCGAAGTGCTTGGCGTCGTGGGCGAATCGGGCGCAGGCAAATCGCTCACCGGGGCGGCCATCATTGGCTTGCTGGAGCCGCCGGGACGTATCGCGGGCGGACAAATTTTGCTCGACGGAAAACGCATCGACAATCTGCCTTACGAGCAAATGCGCAAAATTCGTGGCCGACAAATCGGAGCGATTTTTCAGGATCCGCTGACCTCGCTCAATCCCCTTTACTCAATCGGTCGGCAACTGATTGAAACGATCACTACCCATCTAGCACTCAGCGAAGCTGCCGCTCGTGACCGGGCGATAAAACTGCTGGAAGAGGTGGGCATTCCCGCCGCGCGAGAACGTATCGAGCACTATCCGCACCAGTTTTCCGGCGGCATGCGGCAACGCGTGGTGATTGCGTTAGCACTCGCCGCAGAGCCCAAAGTCATCATCGCCGACGAGCCGACCACCGCACTTGACGTGTCGATTCAAGCGCAAATCATCACATTGCTTAAGGGCCTGTGCCGCAATCACGGCACGGCCGTGATGCTGGTCACGCACGACATGGGCGTGATCGCTGAAACCGCCGACCGTGTGGCTGTAATGTATGCCGGGCGCGTGGTTGAAATCGGGCCAGTAGCGGACGTCATTCACAAGCCGCAACACCCCTACACCATCGGTCTCATGGGCTCAATCCCAGAGTTTGAAAGTAAACGTGATCGGCTGATTCAGATTGATGGTGCCATGCCGCGTCTTGATGCCATTCCGCAAGGCTGCGCATTCAATCCGCGCTGTACCCAAGTGTTTGATAAATGCAAAACGACTCGCCCCAATTTGATGCCCGCCGGGGCAACGTCGGCCGCCTGCTGGCTGCATGAAACGCGCTTGCAAGGGGCGGCCGCATGAGTGCCCTAGTTCAACTTAAAAACGTCAGCAAAACCTTTGACGTTTCAGCACCGTGGCTCAACCGCGTGATTGAGCGCAAGCCGCAGACGTTTTTGCATGCGGTGTCTGAGGTCAGTTTTGAAATCAAGCGTGGCGAAACGCTCGCCTTGGTGGGCGAATCGGGCTGTGGGAAATCCACCGTCGCCCGCTTGGCGGTGGGCCTTTACGAGACCAGCACGGGGCAGGTGATCATTGACGGTCACGACATGAAAGCCTCAAATCAAGGCACTGACGCGGCGCGCGCCATGCGCCGCAAAGTGCAAATGATTTTTCAGGATCCGTACGCGAGCCTTAACCCGCGCTGGCGCGTGGCCGACATCGTCGCCGAGCCGATCCGCACCCACAAACTTATCGCCAACGGCCCGCTACTCGATAAGCGCGTCGCTGAACTACTCGGCCTGGTCAAACTTACCGCCAAAGACGGTGAAAAGTATCCGCACCAGTTCTCAGGCGGTCAGCGGCAGCGCATCTCGATTGCCCGTGCGCTGGCCAGCAATCCAGAATTTCTGATTTGCGACGAACCGACGTCAGCGCTTGATGTGTCGGTGCAGGCGCAGGTGTTGAATTTGATGAAAGATCTGCAACGCGAGATGGGGCTGACCTACCTGTTCATCTCGCACAACCTGCAAGTCGTGCATCACATCGCCGACCGCGTGGGCGTGATGTATTTGGGCCGCATCGTCGAAATTGGCGACAAAGATGAGGTGTTCGGCGCACCGAAGCATCCCTACACCCGCATGCTGCTCGACGCCATCCCCGACCTACACATGACAGGCATTGCCCGCACGCCAGTGGCCGGCGAGGTGCCTAATCCGCTCAATCCACCCAGCGGCTGCGCGTTCAATCCGCGATGCCCGAAAAAGTTTGAGCCGTGTGACAAAGCAAGGCCGCAGTTGGTGTCATTCTCCGGGCGAGAAGTGGCTTGTTACGCAGCGACGGGTCAAGATAAGCCAGTGGATATGACTACCGCTTTGGCTTGAAACGACCGGGCGCTGCGGTTTCAGGCCGCAAACGTCGCAAGTCGATAAACCTGTAATTTCGCGTTAAGGCCCGAACCGGCGGCGCTTTCGGCAAATAGCTGCAGCGCTAATCCTGCATCAGCGTTTTAGTAGCCAGAACTGCAGTTGGCTTAGTGCAGCACCACCGTGCCAGCCCCCTGCGGCAATCCCATCTGCAACGGTGAGGCGTGATGCACCAGCAAACGCCAGCCCTGCGGAGCGCGCAAAAAAACGTTGGTCACGAACACTGGCCCGCGCGGTTGCGGTTCTTCACCAACGTAGATCCACTGGATTGAGTGATGAGTGACCATGCCGATGGTGGTGTGCCAGATGTCGTCTTTCTTTTCGATGCGCATCTTGGCCGAATTGCGAAAAATTGCCTCCCATGCGGAGCGCACAGCGGCATATCCGTAAAGCGGCGCGGCCGCAGGATGAATGCAGCACATTTCTTCATCTTCCGCCCAGACCGCCATCACGGCTTCGACATCTGCTTGCGCAAACGCCTCGTAAAACGCTCGCGAGCAGTCTTCGGGGGTGGGGAAAAAGGCCTGAGATTTCATCGCCACATTGTAGTGAACGCCCGCTCCACGCCTCCGCGCTCTCTACAATGGGAGCTTGTGAACACATCGATGCCGTTTCCCCCTAAAGCATGACTGGCATACAGCTGCGACGCCACGACTTTTTAGACCGCGTGGATCCGACCTTGGGGTTGTGCTGCGGTTGGCTGGTGGTAGCGGTGGCCGCATCGGTGCCGCTTGGCACGGCAGCGTCCAACGTGCTCGGCGGCGCGTTGTTAATCGCACTGATCTTTGCGGGCGGCTATCGCGCGCATTGGCAACGTTTGCGGACGCATCCATTCGCGCTGGTAACGCTGGTGTTGTGCGCCATCATCTTTTTGGGCGTGACCTACAGCCACGCGCCGATGGAAGAAATTTTGCGCGCGCTGAAAAAATATGCGCGCCTGCTGTATGCCCCGATTGCCATTGCCGTGCTGGTCGACGAGCGATGGCGTCGACGCGCGTTGATGGCGTGGATGGTGTCGATGCTGCTCACCCTAGCGCTGTCGTATCTGCATGCGGTGTGGGCGTTTCCGTTGGCGCGATCCACCCGCGAAAACGAGCTGGGTGACCACTACATTTTTAAACACCACATCACGCAAAACGTGATGATGTCGGTGTTTGTGGTCGCAGCATTCGCCGAGGCGTGGCGGTTGCGTGCCTGCGCAGACAAGCGATGGCGCATTTACGCGTGGATGCTGGTTGCGTTCGCTGCGGCGATCAATATTCTGTTTTTTGTGTGGGGCCGGGCAGGATATTTAACTTTATTTGCCAACCTGCTAGTAGTTGCACTGGTGGCGTTCATTGCCGCAAAGGACTCGCGGCTAACGTTACTGGCTGCGGGTTTGATTGCCGTGGTGATCACGGCGGCCTCAGTGAGCGACACGCTACACCAACGCTTTCACAGCGCGGTGAGCGAGGTGGAATCGTCGCAAGAGCGCGGCATCGCCACCTCGATTGGGCAGCGCCTTGAATACGCCAGCAAGTCGGTTGATTTGATCGAGGCGCGACCAATCTTGGGCTGGGGTACCGGCAGCTATGCAATGGAATATTGCCGCATCGCCAAATCGCCCGAGTGGTGCAAGCTCGGCGCATATAACCCGCACAATCAATTTTTGTTTTTTGCCGTGCAATTTGGCCTGTTTGGACTAGTGGCGTTGCTGGCTTGGCTGGTAACGGCAGGCATCACGGTGCGCCGCTTGCCGGTCTGCGAGCAATTGGTCGGCTATTCGCTGTTGGCCACGTTGGTGGTGCACTCACTGCTCGATTCACCGCTCTACATCGTGACCGAAGGCACTTGGTATCCGCTGATGCTGGGCATTTTCGCGGCGGGGGCTTATCCGGTTATCAACGACAAAGCGCGACCAGCGACCGACTCCACCGACGGCCATTCCGGGTAGCGTTGCAGCACCGTAACGCGCGGCCCCCGCGGGCCCCACTGCTCGATTTTGGTCGGGCCTAAAACGCTCAACAAATTGCCCGCAACGGA
>JACMNN010000020.1 GCA_014378555.1 Burkholderiales bacterium
GCCGCTGTCCTCTCAGGTCACCGTCACGTTCAACACAACCAGCTTATTCTTGAGTCAAGCAGGGGGTGTCCTTACACTGGCGGCGGGCGCGCCCGGCGGCACGTCACAAACCGCCACTTACAGCATCTGCCAGAGTCCCGCCAACACGCCGTGTAGCGCGACGGTGTCTGTCACGATCAGTGTGCCAAGTGTGATCAACGCAGTTGCCGACGCGGCAACAGTGAGTCCCGGCGGAACACTGAATCTGCTGGCTAACGACAGCCTCAACGGCGCGGTGCCGTTTTCAAGCCAGGTCACGGTCACGTTTATGTCACCAAGCGAAAATCTGTCTCAGGTGGGAGGGCTACTTACGCTCGCGGCGGGAGCGCAACCCGGAAGCACACACTCTGGCACTTACAGCATTTGTCAGGCTCCAGCGAACACGTTGTGCAGCGCGACGGTGAGCATCATCATCAGCGTACCAAGTACGATCAGCGCTGTCGCCGATACGGCAACCTTGAGCCCGGGCGGCACGCTAAATCTGCTGGTAAACGACAGCCTCAACGGTGTGCCTCCGACGTCGTCGCAAGTCGCGGTGACCTTCAACACGACCAGCGCGTTCCTGAGTCAAACCGGGGGACTGCTCACGCTTGCAGCAGGCACACCGGGAGGCAGCACTCAGGCTGCCACGTACAGCCTCTGCATCGCACCGGCAAACACCACCTGCAGCGGTACGGTGGGAGTGTCTATCACCACGCCGGTCACTGCGGTGGCCAATCCCGATGGTCCGGTCATTCTGACTAGAGGTATCGGTGCAGGCATCCGCCTGCATCTGAACGATACGTTGAATGGCGTTCCGGTCCCCGTCAACGCCGTCAACGTCCAATACACGTTGAATGACAATACGGCAGTCTTCACGCTGACGGCCAACGGCTATTTGCAGCTCGTAGACGACATGTTTGCCACGCCCGGTATCTACACGTTGTCCTACACGTTCTGTGAGGCAGGGGTGGCGACCAATTGTTCAAGCACGACCGCAACGATCAATGTTCAAGCGCCCTAACTAAGTATCGTCGACCGCACTACGCCCCAAGCATTGTTGCGATCAAATTTTCACCCCGTCGGGTTTGATCGGCTTTGACGGGCAGTCCATCCTGGCTAGAAGCACGCGTTTTGCCGCCGGGCACGCACGCTCGAAGCCGTGCTTAGTTGTGGCAGCGTGAAGCTCCGCAAAATTATGGCCAGACGCGTAGTCACGTCAGCAACATTGTGACGACACTGTGCAGGTCAACCTAGCGCGTCAGTAGGCTCATACAAGGCGAGCGGAATCGTTGCGTGGTTCCCGGCGCAGTCATGCCGGCTGCTGCGGACCGTCAGCGGGCGCCCGCCGTCTGCAGCGCATCAGCTAATGCTCCGTCACCACGCTCGCGCGCAATTTGCAACGTCGTCCGCCCGCGCTCATCCTGGGCGTTCACGTTAGCGCCGCGTGCGATCGCGGCTCGCAGCGCCGACAGGTCGCCCACGCGCAGCGCTCTGAACATTGCCTGATCTCGCTCGTCGAGTGGCAGCGGCCGTGATCGCGCCGCATCGGCCCCTTTGGTTACGGAGTTGGCTGCAGTTTGTGCAGGAAAAGCGTCAGGCGTTGCCGAGGATATGCGAGGTGGAGCCCCCGCCATCGCGGGCTGATCGCTCAACGGAGACGCGACAATTTTGGCCGATTTGCGCAATTCTGCGGAGGCTACGACGGTCTCGTTAAAAGTTTCGCTGGTATTGCTCCTGGGATTGGGAGCGGTATCGGTCGCCATTGCCATAGATGCCGCCGTAACTGGCGACCGCGATGCGGCGGTGTTGGCGCCGAACGGCGCGGGCGCAAGCAAATCGGCTCGCTCGTCGCGCCTCGGGACAACCACCACGGCCACGTTCTTTTCAGCGCGTGTCGATGCTGCGGGTTTGCGTGAATTGGCAACGTCCGCAGGCGCGCGCGAACCGCTCGCGTCAACCGCCGCGCTTGGCGTGGCGGGCGCTCGCGCAGCCACGGCCACCGTGGTTTCAGGAACCACCGCCGCCGCCTCCGCTGGCTTGGTCGCGGCAGTCGATTCTGCGACTTGGGCTTTGCTGGCCTGCGGCTGGTTGGCGGTCGCAACGATTGTGTCGGGTGCTGCGACCGGACGCGTAAGCTGAAAAATCCACACACCGATCACGCCGACCAGCACCCCTGCGGCCAATCGCCATATCGGGCGTGCCTCGTTAGCTGCAGTTTTGGCGCGGGTTGTGTCGTTCAAAACGGCTGCATTGGCCGCTGAGGCGGGCAGCGATTGCGCAACCACCCGTGCATGTGCAAGCACGGCAGCGCGCAGGTTAGCGCCGGGGCGTGCGCCTTCGCGGGCGCTTGCCTGATGATAGGCATCGATCAGCGGATCTTGGTGCGGCGCGTTGTCAGTCGTGTTCATGCGGACACCTCGGCAAAGTCTGCGAGCAGTGTTTTCAACTTGGTACGCGCGTAGCGCAACCGGCTTTTGGCGGTCTCGAAAGACACCTTAGTGGCCAGCGCAATATCCTCCACACTCATGTCGCCTTCCGCCTGCATTAAAAACGCCTCGCGCTGATCGTCAGGTAGCTGCTCAATGGCCTCGAGGAGCGCCTGAGCTTGTTGGCGCGAGCTAACTTGGCGCATTGGCCCCAACCTCGAGTCCGCCGCGAGATCAGAAAAAATCGATTCGCCTTGTTCGTTTTCGGCGTCAATACTGACGTGGTTTTTCGCTGTCCTCGAGTGGTCGATCACGCGGTTGCGTGCCATGGTGAATAGCCAGGTTTTGAACTTGGCGGTCGGCGTGTAGCTTGCCGCCGATCGCGCCACACCAAACCAAACTTCCTGCACCAGATCATCGGCCACTGCTTGATTTTGCACGCTACGAAACACAAAGCGCCAGACCGCGGTTTCATGTCGGTCATAAAGCTGTTCAAACGCGTTCATATGACCTCCCGCAAATTGTTGCATCAGGGCTTCGTCGGTGGTGTCTTGAACGGATGACAGGGGCGTGCTCATGCGTGGGATTATCACCGCTTCACCGCCACGCCCGCTCCCCGGTGCGGGAAGACGATGGCGTGAGGGGTTGCCTGAACTTCCCAATATCGGCGGCCGTCCCGCCACCTTTCACTGTCACGCAATCAGGCTCGTGAGAGGGAAGAAATGCTGCCCCCTGCTACGCGGGGAGCGGCAAATTTAACGCCACGACCGGGGTGGATCTGGAACATATCCGTAGCCTTCCGGGAACGCGTTAGGAGCCCGATTCCATGGGCGCTGCTGTTGAATCACGCCCATCGACAGCAAATTTTCGTAACTGTCGTAGCGAATGCGAATGGTCTCGTTGGGCGACGACTGCGCGCGCTCGAAGTTGGTTTGCGACACCGCCGACCATTCGCGCTCACCATGCCCGGTGCCGAGATTGTCGGGTGTTTCTGCCCGTGACCCAGATCGTTTGCCCGTCTCGCCGCTCTGTGCGGGTGCCGGAGCTGAGCGGGGCGACTCGCCGTTAGCGCCGTAGCGATAGGACGGCGGCGTAACGCTTATCGGTGGCTGGTACGCGCGCTCCCTAAACAGCGCCACGCCGATCACGCCCACGTTGGCTGGACGGCCGGTACGCTCGGCGTAGGACGCGGGTGAGGCTACAAATTCGAATGCGGCCACTTCCTGATTGCTCTTGCGCCAACCGGTCACTTCATAGCGTTGCGATGGATTAAACACATAACCGGATTGGTCGACGCCGGCGGTTTGTCCGTTCAGTACGTTCACGCCGTCCACCGACATCACGGCCATCACGCGACCACCGGAACCGTTAGCCACTGCTACTGAATATCTCGCTCCGGGGGTGCCGGCGACCCAATATTCGCCTCGGTAAAAATGCACAGGCAGCGTTTCGCCTGAAGAACGGTCAATAACGGCGACGTCGGCAAGGCGGCCAATCGCGGCTGCATTCATCGACGCTGCTGCAGTCGCAGCAACTACGGCGGTGCAGAGAATTTTGCGCAACATGAAGAACTCCTTGAAGCTTCGGGGGCAGCTCAAAATGAGCTGCGTAGTGATTGAAACGAAGCAGCCGGACAAACGGGGTTACCGCGATTTAATATTTCTTGGCTTTTTATCGAATGCATTGCTTTACATGGACATGAGGCGCATAAATCTGCGAGCCGACTTGCATCGAAATTTACCGTTAACCCATGTTTAACGACTGTTTTCTGTCAAAGTTACTGTGCAGCCGCGTGGCGTGGCCTTCGGGTGCTGTTTGGCACGGAATAGACCGCCATAGTGCGCGACGTTTTCGGTCCATGTGTATTGCAGTACAAACAGCAACCGCTACTATCGGCACCTAGGAGACCTCATGAAATTTTTGATCAAATTGTTAAGCGCAGCGTGCGCAACCACCTTCGCGATGGCTGCAAGCAATGCGCTCGCACAGGGCGCTGCCCCCGGTTTTCCCGATAAGCCGGTGCGCATCGTGGTGACCTTCACCCCAGGCGGTGCGCCGGACACGCTGGCGCGCATCCTCAGCGAAAAGCTGTTTACGATTTGGGGGCAACCGATTATTGTCGATAACAAACCGGGCGCAGGCGGCATTCCGGGTGCTGACTTTGTGGCAAAAGCGCCGGGCGATGGTTACACCGTTGTCGTCGGCACCGTCGGCACGCATTCGATCAATGGTGCGCTCTATCCGAAAATACCCTACGACATGGTGAAGGATTTCACGCCGATCACGCTGCTCGCCACCACGCCAAATATGTTGGTCGTCAATAACGATGTGCCGGCGAAGAATTTGAAAGAATTCATCGCGCTTGGAAAAAAAGAAGGCAAGATGACCTTCGCCTCCGCCGGCTCAGGCACCAGTATTCACGTTGCGGGCGAACTGTTTAAAACCATGACCGGAATTGACATGGTTCACATCCCCTATAAAGGTCGCGCCACGGCCATTCCCGATGTGCTCGGAGGCCGTGTCACGATGATGTTTGACAACATGCCGTCGAGTCTGTCGTTGGTTCGCGAAGGCAAACTACGCGCGTTGGGCGTCACCAGCAAGACGCGCTCGCCCGCCGCGCCGGACATTCCAACCATTGCTGAGTCTGGCCTGCCCGGGTTTGACGCGGTGAGCTGGTTCGCACTGTTTGCACCCGCCAATACACCGAAGCCGATTGCCGACAAATGGCAAGCCGAGGTGCGCCGGATTTTGAAGTTGCCTGACGTGGCAAAGCGGCTTGCTGATGCCGGGCTTGAGGCGGTGGGTGGCACACCCGAGGAGCTGGCGGCCTACCAGAAAACCGAGATCGCCAAGTGGGCGAAAGTGGTGAAGGATTCGGGCGCGAAAGCAGA
>JACMNN010000120.1 GCA_014378555.1 Burkholderiales bacterium
ACGACGCGGTAACCGCAATCCTCAAACATCTGTCGAATATTGGTCAGCGTAAAAAAGCGAATGTGGGTCACATCAAACAAACCAAACGGCTGATAGCGAAACGATCCACTCGCGATTTGATCAAGGAAAGCGAGGCACCTTGCGTTGGGCACACTCGCAATCAGACGAGCGTTCGGCGCCAAGCTATCGCGAAGATTTATCAGTGCTTGCCAAGGGTGGTACATGTGCTCAAGCACATCGAGCAACAGCACCAAGTCAACCGACCCTGGTGAGACAAAATCAGGTGGAAGTGGACCTTGTTGCAGGTCGTGGCTTGACACGCCATTTAGCCGCACGCGGGCCCGTTCGGCCGCTTGCTCTTGAACCTCTATGCCGTAGAGCGCAATTTCTGGAAAGCGATCACGCAACAGAACTGACGTGACACCCGTGCCGCAACCAATATCGAGCGACCGAGTCGCGTGGTCGGGCAACAACGGAACAATTTCCGTTCTCGGTTTTTCGTGATATTCGTCGCTAAATTGAAGTTGGGCGCCCGATAGCAGCTTCCATGCAGGATCGAAAGACATCGAGACAACTTCCTTAATTTTTTCTGTTGCCATCTTACTGTAATTTTCGAAGGCGCTGCGTACGGCCTCGGGCGCTTGCACTCGAGCCGCAATGAACGAAAATTAGCGCCATGCAATTTCACAAATACCACGCCCTCGGCAACGACTATCTGGTGATTGATGCGAAGCATCATCCCGATCAATTCACTGGGCCTGAAATCGTGCGCATCTGTCATCGCAATTTTGGCATCGGCTCCGACGGCATTTTGTGGGGGCCGTTGCCTGCTCGCGATGGTGCACCGTTTTCAGTGCGCATTTTTAATCCTGACGGCAGCGAGGCACAAAAAAGTGGCAATGGATTGCGCATTTTTTGCCGCTATTTGTTTGACCAGGGACTGGTGCAGCACACACCATTCAAAGTACACACTCAAGGCGGCGTGGTGGAGGCCACGGTGCATAACCAAGGGCACAACATAACCGTCGACATGGGTTGCGTTAGCTTTGACTCGGCGCGCATTCCGTTGGCCGGTGCAGCTCGCGAGGCCATTCGCGAATCGCTTGCGGTCGGCGGTGAAACGTTGACCATCACCGCGGCCAGCATCGGCAATCCGCATTGCGTGATTGAGCGGCCCGCGACAAGTAATGCAGACGTGCATCGGCTCGGCCCGCTGGTCGAGTCGCACGCCATGTTTCCTGAGCGCACCAATGTGCAGTTTTTGACGGTGCGCGACCGTGCCAATATCGCCATTGAAATCTGGGAGCGCGGCGCGGGCTATACGCTGGCGTCCGGCTCAAGTTCCAGCGCAGCCGCAGCGGTGGCGCACCGACTGGGACTGGTTGACCGCAACGTCACCGTGCATATGCCGGGTGGTACGCTGGCGATCAAAATCGGTGAGAATTATGCGATCACCATGACCGGTCCGGTGACCAAGGTAGCCGACGGGGTGCTGGCCGCCGAAGCATTTAGTGAATGGAGAACAAGTCAATGAATGAATCCAATGCAGTGAGCGGAGAAGATGTCGCGGCCTGGCTTAAAGCAACGCCAGACTTTTTTATGGACCACGCAGACGTATTTTCGGCAATGCGTATCCCGCATCCCCAGGGCGGGCATGCAATATCAATGGTGGAGCGGCAGCTCATTTCGCTACGCGAACGCAATACGCAGCTTGAAAAGCAGCTGTCCGAGTTAATCGGTTACGGTCAGCACAACGACGGGTTGATTGAGAAATTGCACCGTTTGACGCTGGCCTTGCTGCGCGCGCCCAATGCCGAGGTCACGCTGGAGGTGATCAATGAAAGCATGCGCTCCGATTTTGCGATTCCGTTCTCTTCGGTGCGTTGGTGGGGCGGGCAAATCGCGGACGCATCGCTGGACGCCATGATGGCCTGCTCTGGCGAATTTCGCAGCTACATCGCGGGCCTGGATCGCCCGTATGTGGGACCCAATGCCGCGCATGAGTCACGCTCGTGGCTTACTAGTAACGGCGCGGGCGACAGTGAGGACGCAGGCGAATTACGCTCCTTTGCGTACGTGCCGCTGAGCGACGGTGGTGTGTGTGGCGTGCTGATGCTGGCGTCTGCCGATGGCGGTCGTTTTACGCCGGACATGGCCACCGATGTACTGACGCGATTGGCGCACTTGACCAGCGCTGCGCTAGCGCGATTCGTCACGCGCGGGTTCGAGCCACGATTGGCCTGAACCAGCTCCACGCAGATCGATGGACAACCGCGCCGCGCTGATAGCCTTTGGCGAAAGCCTCGCAGCGCGCGGCTCGCCGCAGACGCAGACGCGCTACCTGCGCGCCTGCGAGAGCCTGATTGCCGCGGCGGGCGAACTATCGCTCGCGCAGCTCACACGTTACGACTTGCAACGTGCGTTGGCCAAACTCCACGCACAAGGTCTTTCGCCGCGCACGCTGGCAGTCACACTCTCGGCTTGGCGCACTTGGTTTCGCTACCTTAGCAAAACTGATGCTGCGATCAGCAGCACCGTATTTATCGGCATCAAAGCACCAAAGGCAGCGAAACGATTGCCAAACGCGTTAAGCGAGGTCGATGCGGTGCGTTTGGTCACCCTGCCAACGCAACACGACGCAACCAAGTCACCGTGGGCCGAAGCGCGTGATCAGGCGATGTTCGAGGTGCTGTACGGTTGCGGCATTCGTGTCGGCGAATTGATTGGCGTCGACCTCGCAGACCTAGATCTGGATAGCCATGAAATGCGCGTATTTGGCAAGGGCCGCAAACAGCGTGTGGTGCCGCTCGGCAGGCCCGCGTTGATCTCGATCCAATCGTGGCTGGAACAGCGCGTGACGGGCATCGCAGCCACTGACACCAACGCCTTATTTTTGGGTGCCCGCGGTGAGCGAATCAGCGCGCCGGTGGTGCGCAAAGCACTTAAAGCGCGAGCGTTGCTGCAAGGCATTACGTCGAACGTTTACCCGCATCGTTTGCGCCATTCGTTCGCGTCGCACTTGTTGCAAGCATCGGGGGATTTGCGCGCAGTGCAAGAACTAATGGGGCACGCGAGCATTGCCTCAACGCAGGTGTATACGCATTTGGATTTTCAGCATTTGGCGAAGGTTTACGACCAAGCCCATCCTCGCGCTCGTGCGCGCACGCAGAAAAAATAGACTTACGTTCGCCGTGACTTCATGCGTTTCAGGCGCGCCACGACCGGTCGCAGCCACAGACAGTTGACCAACCAGTAACCGTTCACGGCAAACCACAGCCCCATCACTGGTAACCCAACGGCCAGCGGCCAACCCAACGCTTGCATCCAGTCATACACCGCGCTGATCCATTCGGCGCTGCCAAACGTTGCGTTGCCAAAGGGTTGGAGCGTGTAGGTGCCCGGCAGCAATCGGTCGCCAATATGAAACGCTGCGATGTAGAGCGGAATGATGGTGAGCGGATTGGTGTAGAACGTAGTGACCACGCCGGCCACAATATTGCCTCGCAGCAGCGAACATACAACGATGGTGCCGGCCACCTGCAACGGCCCCGGAATGAGCCCGCAAAAGAGGCCGACCGCCACTCCCATGGCGAGCGGTCGCCGATTGAAAGCAAAAAGATCATGGTGATCAAGCCACGGTTTTGCCCACGCGAGCCACGGTCGATCCAATTCAGATAGCACCCGTGGTTCAAGCGAACGAAACCAGCGCTTGATTCGCATAATTCAACTCAGCCGTTGCATACGGGGTCAGTCGGGGCCACTGGGTTTCCTTGGAGTCAATTAGCGAGCGCGGGAAGCGCTCTGCATTGCCGTCCTGAATTTTGCGCTGCAATAGCGTCAACCGGTGACGCTGATGTTGCCGTTGCCGTTGCCGTTGCTAACGTTATGCGTCGGACGCAATCGCCTTCGCTTTCTTCCGATTTTGCTGATAAATGAACGCGCCAAGCAGTGCGGCGGTCAAGATAGCCCCGCTTAACTTGTCAAACCAAGTATGTGCGGGCAAATAAGGGGCGAGCAACTTTTCGTCGAGGATCATCTGTGTGGCAGTCCAGATGAGAATGCCCGAGCCGATGGTGATGATCGACGGAAACCTATCCACCCATTTCAACACCAGCGTTGAACCCCACACCATGATTGGCACGCTGATCAGCAGGCCCAGCACCACCAGCAAGAAGTTACCTTGCGCAGCACCGGCCACGCCCAACACGTTGTCAACGCCCATCAGCGCATCGGCCACGATGATGGTTTTCATTGCGCCCCAGAAATTATGACTGGACGCGCCATGCGAGGCGCCCGTGTCGTGTGACGGGTTCATCAGTTTGTACGCCACCGGCAGCAACAGTAAGCCGCCCGCCAACATTAAGCCAGGAATTTTCAGCAGCCAGACAATGCCCAGCGTGAAAATGATGCGGATGACAATCGCACCTGCCGTGCCCCAAATAATCACGCGTTTTTGCAGTTCGGCAGGCACGTTACGCGCGGCCAAACCGATGACCAAGGCGTTGTCGCCCGCGAGCACCAGATCGATCATGATGATGGTCAAAAGCGCCATCAAAAATGGCGTTGAGAAAATTTCCATAGAGTGTTGTTGATTCGTTAGTTGCTGGTCGATTTAACACGCAACGTGCGCAGATAAACAGCGCGTTGAACCTTGCTCTTGACCCACTAAAATAGGAACTGAAGAAAGCCGACGCCTGTGTACCCGCACGCAAGGTACGGTTCAAGTGCGAAGGTCTTGCATGACAGGCCGATGGTTTGGCCTGTCCCCCGAGGCCGGATGATGCAGCCATTCGCTGAACCATCGTGTTGACGACATCGGTGTGGGAGCTACTCCCCTTCAATGCGCAAATTATTTCACACTGTGGCAAAAACAATTGTTTAATTTTTCATCCGCTTATCGCGCCGACAGCCGTTTTGCTTGGGTTAACAACGATTTGGGCGTATTTTCGACTTTCCAACTAACAAGCGCTTAAACCACGTTGAGCGGGACTTTCAGCCGAAAGTTGTTGCATGACTTAATTTGAAACCATTTGTGTCGGTTTAGCGATTATGCGTTGGATTTTCATGGGTGAGCCCACCGCGAAAAGTGGGTCTGGCGCGATTCTGCTACTGTCAAGGCATTACCAAAAGACACCCCACGGCACGCCCGCATGCGCCCATATTGGACTATGAACTCTACGAAATCAACGCTCAGCGTCACGCTTTTTCCGCGCTTCCGCTTTGAGGCAGCGCCATGAGTCACGACGACAATGCACCCGACAAC
The DNA here is from genome assembly GCA_014378555.1 of Burkholderiales bacterium. GTDB lineage: Bacteria > Pseudomonadota > Gammaproteobacteria > Burkholderiales > Casimicrobiaceae > Casimicrobium. The sequence continues at coordinate 5,264 of JACMNN010000120.1, forward strand.
GAAGCCGAAACAACGGTTGAACCAAACGTTCGTCGCGACCCAAAAACGCAAGATCTGCGGCATTGGAAAGATGACGGCTGGTCTGCGCGCATCGTCAAAAATGAAGACGATGACGGTTGGGCGGTAGAAATGACGCGTGACGGTGCGCGCGAACCGGCTTTGATCGGACCCTGGACGATGGGACGCAACAAAAAAGACCCAAAGCCGCTCGACACCAGCGCGTTTCACACGCTGGTGAAAACCGCGACCGAATTTGTCAGCCGCAGCGAGCAGCAACGCCACGCGATATTGAATAAAGAAGTGCGCGTCAACGCCCGAATTGACGACGTCAATACCGAGGTCCGCGTTACGTTGAAGATCATCCCCGATGATGATTTTCCGTACGCTACGCTGACCGCCACTGATGCTGCGGGCGACACGCTAGCGCAGGTGAAAGCCCCGGCAAATTTCAAACTGAGCGCAACAAGTGCCGTGACGTGGATAGAGGGCGGATTTCGTTCGCAGAATTAGTTAAGTGCACCCCTGATCCAAGTAAATAAGCGAAGCGATCTTTGGTGACGTCGCGGCTGATGCTGGAAGCGTCGTGGGAGGACGCCACACCCCGACGGCAATCGCGCCACCGTCGGGGCGGGTCTAGCGACTTTAAGGCGGGCAAGCAACCGGCAACACGCCCAGAAAGCTGATTCGTGGGCTGTAAATAGCCTGACCGAAGCTGCGAAGACGCAACGTCAACATTTGTGAACCCAATCGACTGATAAAGCCCTTGAGTACCGCCAGTCTTTGCATAGAATCGAAGCAAGTACTCCTTAACACCACTCGCATTTTTGTAACGGCTTGCCTAATGTCTCTTACCGCTGCCACCGCTGCAGACCGCGCGCAAATTCTGTCTGACGCGCTCCCGTACATCCGCCAGTTTCACGACAAAACATTGGTCATCAAATACGGCGGCAACGCGATGACCGACCCGCTGTTGAAAAAGAGTTTTGCCTTCGACGTAGTAATGTTGAAACTGGTCGGCATGAATCCGGTCGTGGTGCACGGCGGCGGTCCACAAATCAATGAAATGCTGGGTAAAACGGGCAAAAAAGGCACCTTTATCCAGGGCATGCGCGTAACCGATGACGAGACCCTTTATGTAGTCGAAGCGGTGCTCGGCGAGCTCAATCAAGAAATCGTCGGCCTCATCAATCAGGCGGGCGGCAACGCGGTGGGTTTGAACGGTCAGGACGCCGGTTTCATCCGCGCCAAAAAGATGTTGGTCGAGAGCGAAACCGAAAAAGGCAAGATGCTCGACATCGGTTTCGTCGGTGACATTTATCACATTGACCCGACGCTCATCATGCATCTCGACAAGGCGGATTTCATTCCGGTGGTCGCGCCGATTGGCGTCGGCGCGGACGGGCAGGCCTACAACATCAACGCTGATCTGGTGGCAAGCGAGCTGGCGCAGACGCTCAAAGCTGAAAAGCTAGTGCTTATGACCAACACGCCCGGCGTGCTCGACAAAAGCGGCAAGCTGTTGACCGGCCTGACCTTTGAAGAAATCAATGCGCTGTTTGCAGACGGCACCATCAGCGGCGGCATGAAACCAAAAATTCAGGGCGCGCTGGATGCTGTGCAACATGGCGTGAAGACTTCCCACATCATTGACGGTCGCGTCGAGCATGCGCTGCTGCTGGAAATTTTGACGTCTCAGGGCGTGGGAACCATGATCCGCGCTGAATAGTTGGAGTTGCGTTGGGGTAAGCAGTGCCGCGCCAACCGGGTTTGGCGCTGGACAATCGCGAGTGATACAAAAAGGGGAGCGATACATGGCCACGAAGCCGGGCGAACGAAAGACGCAAATCCTGCAAACGCTGGCAGGCATGCTCGAACAGCCTCAGGGCGAAAAAATTACCACTGCGGCGCTCGCCGCTAAAGTCGGCGTGTCGGAAGCGGCGTTGTACCGCCACTTCGCCAGCAAAGCGCAAATGTTTGAGGCGCTCATCGAGTTCATTGAAGAATCCGTGTTTTCGCTCGTCAACCAGATCACTCAAACCGAACGCGACGGTCGTGCGCAAGTGCAGCAGATGGTGTCAATGCTGCTCAATTTCGCAGAGAAAAATCCCGGCATGGTCCGGGTGCTGATCGGCGACGCACTAGTGCATGAAGACGCGCGCCTGCAAACGCGAATCAACCAACTGCTTGATCGCATCGAGTCATCCCTCAAACAGGCGCTCCAACTGGTAGTTGCTGCACCCGGCAGCGGCGCGTCGTCGAGCACGCTGGCCAGCGCTCAAGCCAACGCACTTTGCGCGTTCGTCATCGGTCGCTGGGAGCTATTCGCCAAATCCGGTTTTAAGCGCGCACCGAGTGAACATTGGCCGGAGCAGATGGCTTTGTTTCGGCTCTGAGGTGTTTTCGCTTGTTATGCGCCGGTCTTTGCTTGCGCTGATGGTCTCAGCACACGGTCGCAACTAGTTGCGCCGTGTGAAGGGCCTAACTGGCTCACACAAACCGTTTCACATTAACCACCCGCTGCCCGTAGCTGCGCCAACCGTCCTCACTACGTTTCAGCGCAGCACCACGCACACAAACCGCAAAGCCGCCCCGTCCGGCCGCTCCAAACTCGGCAACCGCCACCACCGGCGTGTCGCCTTCCAGCGGTTGCGTTGATTGAACCACGGGGCCGATGGCGAATGCTGTGCCTGCCTTAACGAATACCGGAATGCGCTCAAGATCGTAGTTAAGTGTGATCACCTCACCGCCGTCTACGTGCATGCCGCTCCATAGGTCATACCATCCGCCGGGGTGGTCGGGTAGATAGCCTTCAACGTCGCCTTCAGGGTTGAGCACAGGCATCACGATCAGGTGCGGGCCGCAGTAAAACTGAAGCTCAAAGGCTCGGGCGACGCGGTCGTCGGGATGCATCAGCGCCATTGAGCGCATGACTGGCAGGCCGGTCTTGACCGCGAGGTCGCAAGCACCGCGCAAGTAGGGCAGCAGCTTGTAGCGTATCTCGAAAAATTCGCGGGTGATGCGCTCAACGTCACGGCCAAAACACCACGGCTCGCGGGCGCCGATGCCGTGAATGCGGAAGTGTGACGCAAATATCGCTGCCTGCACCCAGCGCAGATATAGCGCCGGTTCGGGCTGTGTGGCGCCGTAAAAACCACCGACGTCGGTGGCATGGAATGGCGTGCCGGAATGGCCGTGATTCATGCTGGCGCGCAGGCTGTTAGCCAAGCCTTGCCAATCGCTTTGCGGGTCGCCACCCCATTGCACCGGATGCCGCTGCGAGCCGATCCACGCGGCGCGGCCCCATACGCAAGCCTGGTCGCCATAGGCGTCACGTGAGGCCTCATACACGCAGCGGTTGTAGAGGTGCGCATTGACGTTATGAACGCGTGCGCCGGTATCGCCGTTGTGCGCTAGCGCATCGTGCGGCACCTGTTCACCGAAGTCGCTTTTGATGGTGTCGACGCCGAGTTCCCACAATTTTTTGTGTTCATCGCGCCACCATGCGTAGGCCGCAGGATTAGTGAAATCGACCAGTCCCGAGGGTGGCAGAGGGGTGAGCGTTGGCCCGAACGGCGTGGTCTTTTTGCCGGTGTCCCACTCAAAAATCAGCTCAGAGCCGTCTGCGTTTTTCAGGAAATAATGGCTCTGTTCGTACTTTCGATACTCGGGGTGATTTACTGAAACGAGCGGATATTCCCATGCGCAAATTTTGTAGTCGAGCGCCTTAAGTTCACCCATCACGCGCTTAGGATCAGGGTAGCGCGACGGATCAAAATTGAAGTGAAATCGCGTCGGCGTGTCTTGCCAGGCGCGGCCATCGAAGGTGATTACATCGACCGGAAATTTGCGTTGGCGAAACTCACGTGCGGTATGCAAAATGTCCGCTTCGTCCTTGTAATAGGCGCGACTGATCCACACGCCAAGCGACCACAGCGGAACGTTGGCGGGTTTGCCGGTGATGCGGTGATAGGCGGCAATCACCTGCTCGGGTGTGTCCGCAGCGAAGAAAAATAAATCTAGTTGCGGCTCTTCCGTGACGACCACGTAACTTTGATTCGACCATTGCGCGTAGCCCACGCCATGCGCCACGTCAACGGTCGTGTGCGCCAGCATTCCCCAACAGCCATTCGGCGTAATCGCCCATGCGAATGGTGTGTTTTTGTAGCTCAGGTCAGTGCTGACGCCGAGCGCGTCTTCCACCCGTGAACTGACCAGTTGGCCGCGTTTATTAAGTGCGCCGCCCTTTTCGCCTAGACCATAAACCGGCGTGTCTGATGTCAGCGCGAATGCAGCAACCGCCTGCGTTGGCGTCAATCCGAATGTGGCGATGCGGGTGGCCTCCAACGGTTTTGCCATGCCGCGAAAGTGCTCGTCGGTAATGCTGGTGAGCAGCGTTTTGCCTTTGTGTTGCAAGGTTAGATTTAACGCGTGTGACGCATCGCTTGCCAGCGTCAACGTCGCTCTTCCTGACTTTATTTTTAGCGAGGATTCACCACGCTCGGCCGCATCCGGCTCCGCTTGCGCGACGACCAATCCGTAGTCAGGCTTCGCGATCGGATTAACGCGCAGACGAAAAACGCCCGCGCCGTAACTGGCGAGCGACACCGAAACCGATTTGCCATCGAGTGAAACGACGGTCGCCTCAGTGGCAACAACACCGCTCGGTGCAAACGAGATCAGGCGATCAAACTGGGTGAAATCCATCGGCTACTTTGCGTGTGGTTCAGTAAGCCGCGGTGGGCGCGACTTGGGTGGGGGTGTCGGACATCGGCACGTCGTGGGATAGCTCACGAATGCGCTGCAATCCTGTTTTGGCAGCGCCCATCAGCAACCCCAGATCACTGGCGTGCGACACAAAATTAAAGCCGATTGAATAGGCCCAGTTGATTTGCTCTGGCGTTGCCAGAACCGTGCCGAGTGGTGTGCCGGCACGACGACAAAAGCCGGCGACTTCGGTCATCATTTCTCTCACTTGCGGATGATTAACGTCGCCGCCATGACCC
>JACMNN010000121.1 GCA_014378555.1 Burkholderiales bacterium
CCCGCCACCATCGCAATGGCGGTGAAATCCTTCACTGCGTTGTACGGAATGTTCCTCATTGCGGGATTGGTGCCATGCGTGGCGACATAGCCGAGCATTAGCGTGTAGCCATCCGGCGCGGCGCGCATGGTCGTTTGAGAGGCAATCACGCCACCGCCGCCGCTGACATTTTCAACGATGAACGTTTGCCCAAGCGCGCGTTGTAGGCGTTCGGCCACGGTTCGTGCGGTCATGTCCACGCCGCCGCCGGGCGCGACAGGCGCGATGATTTTTACGGTGCGACTGGGATAAGCGGCGCTTTGTGCGTGGGTCCGCTGCGCCATCGCTATGGCGAGGGTCGCTAACGCGCCCTGTGAAAACTGTCGGCGGTTCATGATGGCCTTTTTGGTGCTGTTACTGCGGTGCTGCATTGCTGCGCTATGGATTGTGCCGGGGCGTGCTCTCGCCCCGTGCTGCCCGTGTCGAATTCATGTTTTATCGCAACGTGAATTTTGTGCGCGCGGCACCGCCGCGACGGTCGGTGCAAACCCGATCAATCCGTGCCGCGCGCGCGGTCTTTGTGAAACTGCTCGCGCCACGCGACAAACCGCTGCTGCTCGATGGCCTCACGCATCTCTTTGGCAAGCTCCAAGTAGTAGTGCAGATTGTGAATGGTGTTGAGCATCGCGCCGAGGATCTCGCCAGTTTTGTTGAGGTGATGCAAGTACGCTCGGCTGAAATTTTGGCAGGTGTAGCAGCTGCATGATGCGTCTAGCGGACGCTGGTCGTCGCGATATTTCGCGTTTTTAAGTTTGATGTCGCCGAAGCGCGTGAACAGCCAACCGTTCCGCGCATTCCTGGTCGGCATCACACAATCGAACATGTCGATACCGCGCTCAACCGCATAAACCAGGTCTTCGGGTGTGCCGACGCCCATCAAATAATGCGGCTTATCGGCAGGCAAACGCGGGCCGATGAAATCGAGGATGCGATGCATGTCCTCCTTCGATTCGCCGACCGAGAGGCCGCCCACGGCGATGCCGTCAAAGCCGATGTCGTTTAATCCCGCAAGTGATTCTGCGCGCAAAGATTCAAACAGTGTGCCCTGTACGATGCCGAACAGCGCATTGGGATTTTCCAGTCGTGCGTGCTCATCCTTCGAACGCTGCGCCCAGCGCAAGCTCATCTGCAATGACGCCTGCGCCTGTTCCAGCGTGGCGTCGGCCGGGGTGCATTCATCGAGCTGCATCACGATGTCGGAGTTCAACGTGCGCTGAATCTGCATCGAAACTTCGGGCGACAGAAATAGCTTGTCACCGTTGATAGGCGAGGAGAAATGCACGCCCTCCTCGGCAATTTTTCGCAGTTGCCCGAGCGACCACACCTGAAAGCCACCGGAGTCGGTCAGGATTGGCCCTCGCCATCCCATGAAGTCGTGCAGCCCTTTGAACTGTTCAATGACGGTCGTACCCGGACGCAGCCATAGGTGGAACGTGTTGCCCAGAATGATTTGCGAGCCAATGTCGATTAGCTGCTGTGGCGTCATCGCCTTCACCGTGCCGTAGGTGCCCACCGGCATGAAGATGGGCGTTTCGACCACGCCGTGATTCAGGTGTACGCGGCCTCGACGGGCGTTGCCGTCGGTGTTCAGAAGTTCAAATTTCACGCAGTAGATCTTTGCAGAAGCATGGCATCGCCATAGCTGAAAAAACGGTAACGCTCGTTGATGGCATGAGCGTAGAGCGAACGAATATGCTCGTATCCGGAGAATGCGGACACCAGCATCAGCAAGGTAGATTTTGGCAGATGAAAGTTGGTGAGCATCATGTCGACCACTGCAAACTTAACACCGGGCGTGATGAAAATATCGGTCTCGCCTTGGTGCTCGCGGAGCTCGCCGCATTCGCGCACGCAGCCCTCCAATGTGCGAACGCTGGTGGTGCCCACCGCCACCACGCGACCGCCGCGCGCCTTGCACGCGGTGATCGCGTCAACGGTGACTTGCGGCAGCACATAACGCTCGCGGTGCATTTTGTGTTCGGCAATGATTTCCGTTTTCACCGGCAGAAATGTGCCTGCGCCGACATGCAGCGTGACGTGCGCCATCTCGATGCCGCGGCTGCGACAGGCATTCAGCGTAGCCTCATCAAAATGCAGGCCTGCCGTAGGTGCGGCGACCGCACCCTCATGCTGCGCGTAAACCGTTTGGTAGCGCGTGGTGTCGGCAACACTGGCCGCACGCTGCATGTACGGCGGCAACGGCAGCTCACCCTCTTCACGCATCAGCGTTTCGAAGTTGCCCGACGCCAAATCCAGAAGTTGCACCTGAAAAAAGCGCTCATCGCGGCCGACGATTTCAGCAGGATGCTTGCCCGCGATCACGATTCGCGTGCCCGGCTTCGGCGCGTGGCTGGATCGCAGCTGGGTGAGCGCCAGCGTGGGCGAAAGCAATCGTTCAACCAGCACTTCAACCACGCCACCGGTTGCTTTGACCGCGCGCAACCGTGCGTTGAGCACCTTGGTATTGTTGAAAACCAGCAGATCGCCCGGCTGCAACAACGCGGGCAGTTCAGTGAATTGGCGATCTGCGGCAACGTCACCGCGACCGTCGAGCAGACGGCTCGCGGAGCGTTCAGTGAGCGGGTATTGCGCGATCAGCTCAGGTGGCAGCGCGTAATCAAAATCGGCAAGGGAATACGGGGGCGGGTGGGGCACTTGACTGGCGCTCCATGGTGAAAGCTTGATCGGCAAGGTGCGTATCAAATGATCGATACGCCCAAAGAATTCCCCATTTTAGATCACCATCTAGCAGCGGTTTGCTGCGGTAGCCCGTAACTTGCAGCGAGGTCCCGCCTACGCGTCCCCACAACACCGACCCTTACTTTTTCTCGACCTCAGGCGCAGGTCGCGTCGTTTTCAGCGGGCCGATTTCTACGCTGCCTGGCCGATCCACGACCAGTCGCCGCGATGCGGTTTCGACGAAACGCTCCAACTCGGCACCGAGTTGTTCTGGCGAAAAACTGGCCTGCACGTCAAGCGCTGACGAGTCGCTATTAACCAGCTTTCGGTAGTCGTAGCGGTCATCGGTGCGCAGCACTTTCAACGTTTTGGCGTCAAGGACCGTCACCTGAATGTAGAAAAAAGGCGCCGCGAATGTTTTCGAACGCATTTTCTGGTTCTCGCCCCCGTCGCGCACTTCGTCGTCAAGCACGTTTTCTTCCGAAGCGTCTTTGCCCGAACCCAGTGGCTGAAAGTAGATGCCGATGCCGGAGAGCTTGCTGCCCATGCCCTTGCGCTCGCTCATCAGCCACTTCGGCGTGACCACCATGATCTCGTCCCAGCGCATGCGATCCGGGTAGTTTTTCAGCATCGTCATCACCCGATCCATGGTGTGCGCTTCGCGGTCCTGCGGCAATATTTTCAGTTCCGGCGGATCAGGCCGCAGCGTCATCATCACCACCTCGGCACCGGGGTACTCGGCCATTACCGCCTTATCCATACCTTTCAGCACCATGCGGTTGAGTAGTTGATCGGGTGCTGTAATACTTTTACGAATGAACGGTTCAAGGTTCGAGCCGACTGATTCTTTTTGTCGCACGTATTGAAACTGGTCGCCGACAGCGGCGAGCAGCGCGATGGTCTTGGGCTTCACGGATTCGCTGGGCGCGGCTGAAACTGCGTCAGGTGCGGCCGCGGCAGGTGTCTGCGCAACCACTGGATGCTGAAAGCCCAACGCCAGCAGGATGCCGAGCACAGTCGAAGTTGTCGTAAGCACGCGGTTGTTGCGTACAGCAGGAGCGGAGGCGAATTGCATTATGACAAGGACCTTTTTGCCGGCGCGGTATGCCGGTGACTGAAGTTTCGTCAATGCCAAAGACCACGTCATTGCCGATGCGACGAATGGCGGAATTTTTAGCGCCAGTTGCAGACGAATTTTGCAAACTGGAGAGGCATCAACTTTTCTTCATAAGGCTCATCCTATCAGGGCTACATGTCCATTTTATTAATAGTCGAGTTATGACGTAAATTTCGCATTTCCCCTATTTAATAAGCCTTAAGCCCAAAAGGTGTTCAGACGTGGCTGCACATTTCAGCCGTCAACACACGCTGCGATGCCGCTCGATACAGGTATCCAACACGCTTCCGCCCTCACGCTGCCACCAGTCAAGCGTGGAGAAAATTTCAACTTCGCTGAAGCCAGCGTAACCAGCCGCCTCCATCCAACGGCGGATCTTTGGCAGCTCAATGACGCCGTCACCCATCATGCCCCGATCATTGAGTAGGTCGCGCGTCGGCGTGAGCCAGTCGCAGACATGCCACGCGAGCAGACGGCGAGCACCCGCGCGCGCGATTTGTTGTTCGAGCTTCGGGTCCCACCACACGTGGTAGGCGTCGACCGCCACGCCTAGCGCGGCGCCGCCCGCAGATTCAGCAGGCGGGTCCAGTTCGTCACACAAATCGAGCGCGTGCTCCAGCGTGTTGACGCACGCACGTTCAGCAGCCTGCATTGGATGCAACGGCTCGATGGCGAGCGGCATGCCGACCGTACGGGCGTATTCGAGCGAGGCACAGATGCCGTCTCGCACCTCGCTGCGAGCGCGGCTGATGGCGGTGTATTGCGCTTTGCCCGACAACGCACCCGGCAGCGCCCCGACCACCAGCACCAAGCAAGGCGCGTTGAGCAGCTTCGCCTCATCAATGGCGCGCTCAGTGTCATCTAATGCCGCGCGGCGACCTGCAGCGTCAATCGCAGGATAGAAGCCGCCGCGGCAATAGCCGCTCAACACGATGCCGGTGTCTTGCAACTGCCGCGCAATGCGCTTCAGTCCGACTGCTGCCACTTGATCGCGCCACGGACTGATGGCGCGAATACCGCGCGCTGCGCAAGCAGCAATAATCTTATCCAGCGGCCAGTCGGCACCAAGGCTGTTACGCACCGTGGCGGTATTAATAGACAGCCATTGATGGTCGCCAGAAAAATCGCGCACGCCAGCCTATTCCACGCCGTGCATCGCGCACAGCGTTTGCATTCGATGTAGCGCGAGCGATGGATGTGCAAGCAGATTGGCTGTATCCGCCAGACGAAACAGTTCGCACAAATGTGGCAAGCTGCGTGTGCTCTGCTGACCACCCACCATCGTGAAATGGCTCTGATGGCCATTGAGCCAGGCCATAAACACGACGCCGGTTTTGTAGTACCGCGTCGGGGCAGCAAATATGTGGCGCGACAACGGCACCGTGGGGCCAAGGATCGCGTGGAACTGTTCTACGTCGCCACGCGCCAGCGCTGCGAGTGCCGCGCTCGCCGCCGGCGCAACGGCATCAAAAATGCCGAGCAGCGCGTCACTTTTACCGTGCGTCGGTGCTGTGCCGAAGCCGTCCCCAGCGATAAGTTCGGCATAGTTGAAATCGTCGCCGGTGTACATCCGCACGCCTCGGCCGTCGCTGCCACCGGTTGCCGGCAAACGCCTACGCATGGCGATCTCTTTGTCTTTATCAAGCAACGAAATTTTGATGCCGTCAACTTTGTCGGGATTTGCCGCGATGATGCCCAACGCGGTGTCCATCGCGCGATCGATGTCATTCGAACCCCAATAGCCGGCAAGCGCTGGATCAAACATATCGCCCAGCCAATGCAGCACGACAGGTTGCCGCGCCTGGCGCAAAATTCGGTCGTAAACGCGCTCAAAATCGGCGGGGCTTTGCGCTACACGGGCCAGTGCGCGACTGGCCATCACAATAAGTTTTCCGCCGAGCGCCTCGATAGCCTCCATTTGCTGCTCGTACGCGGCAATGACGTCATCGACGGTCTTCACGTTCTCAAGTACCAAATGATCGGTGCCGCAGCCAGAGGCGACCAGCGCATCTACACCGTTGGCAGAAAAGTCTCGGGCAGCATCGAGAGACCGGCCAATCAATTCAAGCGAGGTCGGCCAGTCCAGCCCCATGCCGCGCTGCGCGGTATCCATCGCTTCAGCCACGCCGAGGCCAAGCGACCAAAGCCGCTGGCGATATGCAATCGTTGCATCCCAGTCTACGGCCGATTGCTGCCAAGGGTCGATGGCAGCACGGGGGTCGGCCACCACGTGCGCTGCCGAGTAGGCAATGCGATTGAAACGCGGGGGCCCATTGCTCGGGGCTATCGCCGGCGGCGGTTGGCCCTGCAATCGGTAGGTGGTCACCTGACCGTAGGCGTCGACGAGTTTGAGACTATTTGACATAAATATTTAGGTAGTGCGTCGGTGCAATAGCCGTCAAACCTTTAATGCCGGCACATCAATCCAGCGGCGCTCTTTCCAGCTTTGCAACGCGGCTTCAACAAGCTGCACGCCCTTCGCGCCCTCCGCCAGCGTCCAGCGCCATGGTGCATCTTCCACCACGTGACGGATGAAGTGCTCCCATTGAATCTTGAAGCCGTTGTCGTATACCTGCGTGTCTGGCACCTCTTGCCATTGATCGAAGAACGGAATGGTTTGTTTGACGTCAGGATTCCACACCGGACGCGGCGTGTTGACGCGACTCTGCGCGCGGCAGTCGCTAAGACCCGCCACCGCAGAGCCGTGGGTGCCGTCGACATGAAAGGTCACCAAATCGTCGCGGCGCACCCGTGTCACCCATGACATGTTCATCTGCGCGATCACCGGTTCGCCGTTGTGACCAACCAGCTCAGCGGTGGCGTAGGCGGCGTCGTCAGCGGTGCAGGTGTAGGGCACGCCTGCCTCGTCCCAACGTTTTGGAATATGCGTCGTGCCGGTGCATGAGATGGACTTGACCGCCCCGAACAAGTTGTCGAGCACATAGCGCCAATGGCACATCATGTCGAGGATCACACCCCCGCCATCTTCAGCACGGTAATTCCAGCTTGGCCGCTGAATCGGTTGCAGATCGCCCTCAAATACCCAATAGCCAAATTCAAGGCGCACGCTGAGCATCCGGCCAAAAAAATCAGCGCGGCGCAGCATGTCTAGCTTGCGCAGTCCGGGCAGAAAAAGCTTGTCTTGCACGGCACCGTTTTTAACGCCCGCGAGTTCGGCCAGACGCGCAACTTCCACGGCTTCGTTGAGGTTGGTGGCAATCGGCTTTTCGCAATACACATGCTTGCCGGCACGGATAGCTTTAGCCAACAGCGCGGGGCGCATTTGCGTGGTGCCCGCATCAAAAAATACGCTGTCGCTTGGATTGGCCAGCGCGGCGTCCAGATCAGTGCCCCAACGAGCAACGCCGTGCGCTTTGGCCAGCGCTTCCATCTTTTCAGCATTGCGACCAATCAGAATGGGATCGGGCATCACGGTGTCGCCGTTGGCCAGCGCCACGCCGCCCTGTTTGCGAATCGCCACGATGGAGCGAATTAAATGCTGATTCATGCCCATGCGCCCGGTGACGCCGTGCATGATGATGCCTAGTGTTTGGGTTGCCATACGTGCCTACTTTTGAACTTCGAGACCGGCCGCTTTAACCAGCAGCGCGTTGCTCTTGATTTCGGCTTTAAGGTAGGCATCAAACTGTTCGGGTTTGAGTGTCCAAGAATCTGCGCCGAGCTTCGCGAAGCGCTCTTTCACCTCGGGCGTGTCGAGCGCCTTTTGCAGTTCGACGTGGAGGCGGTTGATGATGTCGCGCGGCGTTTTGGCGGGCGCCATCATGCCAATCCAAAAATTGAACTCGGAGCCTGGCACACCGGCCTCTGACGTGGTGGGCACATCCGGAAGCGCGCTGGCGCGGCGCGACGAACCCACTGCCAGTGCCAGCAAATGACCCTCCTTGATCTGGCCAATAACCGGAGCAATCGGGCTGAAGTAATAATCCACGCGGCCTGAAAGCACCTCGGTTACCGCCTCACCCGAACCTTTGAACGGGATGTTGGTGGCCTCAATGTTGGCAGCCATCTTGAACTTTTCTGCGTTTAAATGGGTGGCACTGCCCTGCCCCGCTGACGCGAAATTCATCGCACCCGGTTTGGCTCGCGCTGCCACCAACAGGGCTTGCAGCGTCTTGATATTTTTCGACGGCGCAATCACCAGCACGTTGGGTGTCGTCGTAATGGGAGAAATACCGGCGAAGTCGGCCGCCACATCAAACGGAAGTTTGGCAAAGGTTGAAGGGCTCACCGTATGCGATGACGAATGGATCATTAAGGTGTAGCCATCAGGCGCGGCCTGCGCCACGATCGCTTGGCCAATGGTGCCGCTGGCCCCGCCTCGATTGTCGATCACTAGTTGCTGGCCCAGGCTCTGGCTCATTTTGTCGGCAATTGAGCGCGCGATGATGTCAGTCGTACTGCCAGCGGCAAACGGAACGACTACGCGAATAGGCCGGTTTGGATAAGGTGCTTGCGCCTGAACCGGAAGCGCTAGCAACGCGCTCATTGCGGCGACTGCGACAACGCTTAGCGAGCCGAAGGCGGCAGAAATGGTTCGCCGTGAAGGGCTGAGCAACGTGACACTTTGAGCGGATTGCATAACGTCTCCTTGATTGCAGAATTGTTTAATTCACTATTTGGTGAATTGTAGGAGTGATTTTTGGCATTAGCAAGTGCAGCCCATTACAGCCGACCGGCGCAAACTTAGTCTTTAAGCGCGTAACCAAGGATCACGTCACACATGTGTGAAAGCCGTGCGTTACGTGCCTTGGGACTCATCAGATCACGATCGAAAATTGCTGATAGCGTGTAGCTGTTGGACAGATAGAAATACGACAAACCGGCAATCGAGACATAGAGTTGAACCGGATCGATGCCGCCGCGAAAACTGCCGTCGGTGCGCCCACGCTCGAGAATTTCCTGCAACGTTGCAATCAGCGGCGAGTTCATCTCGCGAACCCGTTGCGCGTTATCAAGATGTCGTGCGCGATGCAAGTTGGCGCTATTAAGAAGCGTCAAAAATTCCGGGTGCTCAAGGTAATAGTTCCAGGTGAACTCCACCAGTCGGCGTATGGCGTCGACGGGCTTGAGATCAAGCAGGTGCAAGTTGTGCTCTTGTTCCCGAATGTGCAGATACGCCTGCTCCAGAACGCTTTGAAAGAGTTGCTCTTTATCGCTGAAGTAATAGTAAATAAGGCGCTTATTCAGTTCAGCGCGCGCGGCGATCCGATCCATGCGCGCGCCGCCTAAACCGAATTCGGCAAACTCCGCGCGAGCCGCCGCGAGAATGGCGGCTTGTGAGCGATCGGCGTCGCGCAGTCGCGTCCCTCGCGGCACGGTATTTTCGCTAGATGTAGCTTTGATCATGTGCCTATAGTTAACTAATTAGTTAATTACGTCAACGTTTGGCCAATAGCCTGTTGGCGACTTTCTGCGTAGCTACGACGGCGTCTAGCTGCGGCAGAGAAAAATCATCGTCGCCGTGAGGACTTGACGGCGTACTGATTTGGCGGCTCAGCAGGCCTGCTCGCTAAGCCGCCGTCATTTAGTTACATTGAATAAATAAACGAGGGAAAAATAAATATGAAGCAAACTCAATATGGAGATGTTTCAGTAGAGTTGCGCGAAAGCATCGCTATCGTCACTTTGGCTCGCTCTGCCAAACGTAACGCACTGAGCGACGCAATGATGGCCAGCCTCGAGCAGGCGTTTTCTGAGCTACCCACAAGCGTTGGCGCAGCCGTGCTGTGCGGCAGTGGCGATCACTTCTGTGCAGGTCTTGACCTCTCCGAACTCAAAGATCGTGACGCCGTCGAGGGGTTGCACCATTCACGCAGTTGGCACCGCATTTTGAGCGGGCTCGAATTCGGACGCATTCCCATCGTTGCCGCCCTGCACGGCGCAGTCGTCGGCGGCGGCCTTGAGCTGGCCACCAGCTGCCACATTCGCGTTGCCGACGACAGCGCATTTTTCGCACTTCCCGAAGGATCACGCGGCATCTTTGTGGGCGGTGGCGGCTCAGTGCGAGTGCCCAAATTGATTGGCGTGCACCGCATGCTTGACATGATGTTGACCGGTCGCGTCTACAAAGCGGCCGAGGCGGTACCGCTGGGTTTTGCCCAGTATCACGCCGCAACGGGTGGCGCGCTCGATATGGCCATTGAGCTGGCAACGCGCATCGCAACCAACGCCCCGATGACTAACTACGCGCTGATTCACGGCCTGCCACGGATCGCTGAGCAAACCGCCGATCACGGCTTTTTCAGCGAAAGCATGCTGGTCGCAATCGCCCAAAGCGCACCCGAGGCCAAAGCGCGCGTTCGCGATTTTCTTGAAGGTCGTGCGGCAAAAGTGCAGGTTTGATGAGCACCGCAACAACTGCCAAAAAAGTATTGAGAGCTGAAGTTTGGCGTCACTCGCATTACGGCGCGCCAAACCAATAAGTGCGCTTTTTTTCGATAGCAACACAAGCAACTGGCCGATGCAACCCGTGCGTTATGCCATGCGCCTCGAAGTCCAAATGAGAAGCTGCGTAGAACGTCAAAAAAAGAACGAATAACAGAGCAAGTACTCGATTGGGGTAGGGTGTGAGTCAGGTTCAAACGATACAGTTTTGGCCTCCCTTTACTTGCAAGCAAGCCCCTTTCAATGCATCCTCCCATATTCACTAGGGCTAGTTTTTTTTCGCTATGGGCTTTGATCTTTGCCACTCTGTCAGCGCTCGCGCTTGCACAGCAAGTGGGGCAACCGCTCACGGGCGGCATGGGCATCACAATGACGGTAGACGCGCTGTCACAGCGCGGCGCGCAGAACGCTACTGTTGACACCGCCGCGGTGCGAATCCGCCCTGTGCTGCGCCCGGATCGACGCAATCTTCCGGGCAATCCACAGTCACCTCCGCAAACCACAAGCGTCCGCATCGCCAGCATTGCCAGCAGCAGTTCGACCACACCTGCCGCAGTTGCCGTATCCACTTCGTTCACCGGTGCCACACTTGCAGATGTTTCGGCCTTTCCGCCAGACACTATGGGTGCGGTCGGTCCGTCGCAATTCATCGTGGCGGTGAACGGTCGTCTTCGCTCGTTTAACAAGACTACCGGCTTGGCCGATAGCGCGCTGAACTTGGGCATGGATTCATTTTTCGCATCGGTAATGACCCCGATTGGCGGCTCGATCACCAGCAATTTCACCAGCGACCCGCACATTCGCTACGACCGGCTGTCGGGGCGCTGGATAGTGGTCATGATTGACGTGCCCAATGGTGGCAGCGCCGCCAATCGCATTTTGCTCGCGGTGAGTAGTGGCAGCACCATCACCGGCACAGCATCGTTCACTTTTTTCCAGTTCAGTGCTGTGGCTGTGGGTACCGGCGTATTTGCCGACTACCCAACGCTCGGCATAGATGCCAACGCGCTCTACATTGGCGTGAACATGTTCACGTCCGCTGGCGCTTTTGCTGGCACCTCAGGCTATGTGGTAAGAAAGTCCTCAATCCTTAACAGCGGACCCATCGTGTCAACCGCATTCACTTTGTTAGCTGACCCAAACATCGCGGGGCCGTCAACTCCCCAAGGCGTTGACAACTACGCGGCGTCATCAACCGAGGGCTATTTCATCGGGGTGGACAACGCCACTTTCGGCACGCTGATGGTTCGTCGCGTAACGTCTCCAGGCGGCACGCCCGCTATATCAGGCAACATTTCTCTCGCTGTGCCAGCAACCTCGCTACCGATTACTGTCCCGCATTTGGGCAATACCGGCGGCAGCAACGGCAATCTTGACGGTTCCGATGATCGGCTGTTCGCAGCACACCTCAGAAACGGTCGCTTGTGGACCGCGCACGCCATTCAGGTCGATGCGACTGGCGTTGCATCTGGCACCGGCGGACGCAACGGTACGCGCTGGTATGAAATTCAGAATTTAACAACCACGCCCGCGCTGGTGCAGTCGGGCACCGTGTTTGACAGTGCGGCCACCAACCCGCTGTCCTACTGGATGCCTTCTGTCGTTGTATCAGGCCAAGGTCACGCTTACTTGGGATTCAGCAGCGCAGGCAACGCCGCGTTCGCCAACGCGGCGGCAACCGCGCGCCGGGTCGGTGACTCGCTAGGCACCATGCAGGCACCGGTTGCCTACACCGCCTCATCCACCGCATACAACCCGGCAAGCGATGCCGGCGGGGCGGGCGGCCGCCGCTGGGGCGATTATTCGTATACCAGCCTCGACCCTGAGGACGATATGACGGTATGGACCATTCAGGAGTTCTGTGACGCCGCCAACTCGTTTGGCGTTCGCGTTGCAAAGCTGCTCGCACCGCCGCCGCCGCCCACCCTCGCGGCATCGCCCAGCACGTTGGCCTCGGGGCAGACGTCCGTGAACATCGTCATCACCGGCTCGGGTATCACTGCGGCGGCTGGGCAGGGTTTTTATGATCCGGGCAGCCCATTCGCCAAACGGCTCGCTGCCTCAATTCCGGGGTTGATCGTTAACAGCGTCACCTACACCAGCGCCACCAGCATCACCGTCAACGTATCAACAGTGAATGCGACGGGCGGTAGCAAAAACGTAACCGTCACCAACCCGGACGGGCAGGCGGTCACCGCAAACGGCTTGCTGACCATCGCCGCAAATCAAGCGCCGGTTTTCACCAGCGCTCCTCCCGGCGCGGGCGTGATTGGCACAGCGTATTCGAGCACCTTCGCGGCGAGCGGCTCTCCGACAACCTTCACCTATAGCGTTACCGCCGGTACGCTGCCCAATGGTTTGAGCCTAGCATCAGGTGCGATTTCCGGCACGCCTACTACCGCCGGCACTTTCGCCGGTACGGTCAGCGTGACTAACGGCGTGCTGCCAAATGCAGCACAAAACTTCAGCATTGTTATTTCGGGAAAACCGCAGACAATCAGCTTTCCGGCAGCGAGTGCATTTTCCTGGTATCAAGGATCGGCAACGCTCACCGCAACTGCAAGTTCAAACCTTGCCGTGACCTACTCCGTCGTTTCTGGCCCATGCAGCGTTACCAGCAGCACGCTCACCGCGAGCGGACCCGGAAGCTGTGTAGTTGCCGCCGATCAGCCGGGCAATGCGACGTTTGCCAGTGCAGCACAGCAAACTCAAACTATCACGGTCAATGTTGGGCCGGCGCTGCTCGACATCGACGCCAGTGGTGCGACCACGCGTTATGACGCGGGCACCGACGGCATCATGGTGCTGAGATTTCTGCTGGGCTTCACTGCAACCGCCATTGACAGCGGTGCGAGCGGCGCAACGGCCAGCCGAGATTCGGCCCAAATTAGCGCCCAACTCACCGCCATTAAAGCATTGCTGGACATCGATGGTGACGGGATCCTGCGCGCGCCCACCGATGGCCTACTGATCGTGCGCTACATGCTTGGCCTTCGCGGCAATACACTAGTGGCGAACATCCCTATCGGCTCGCTCACCACGACTCAGATTGAAGCGAAAATCAGTCGACTCATGCCCTAGACATTGGGCCATGAGCTTTGCCACGCAGGGCGATCAACGCGAGGGTGGGCGACAACGACCCACCGCGCGGACTTATGATCCACCACCGACTAACTTTGTTGTACTTACGGGACGACTGTGACCACGCCCATCCGCACCCAAGTAGGCATCATCGGCGCAGGTCCGGCGGGCCTACTGCTCTCGCATTTGCTGCATCTCAACGGCATCGAAAGTGTCATCGTCGAGGCCCGATCGCGCGACTACTGCGAAGCCCGCGTTCGCGCTGGCGTGCTGGAGCAAGGCTCGGTTGACATCCTGAATGACTCCGGCGTTGGCGAACGCATGATGCGCGAAGGCTTGCGTCACAGCGGTTTCGAAATGCACTTTCATGGCCAACGCCATCGCATCGCGCTCGACGAGTTGACCGGTGGCAAGACAATCACCGTTTACGGCCAACAAGAAGTGGTGAAGGATTTGATCCGTCGGCGGCTCGCTGACAACGGTCAGGTGCACTTTGAAAGCACGGCCGTCTCGGTGCATGACGTGGACTCGGATCAGCCGCACATTCACTTCACACACGCGGGCAGCGCATTCGATCTCAGCTGCGACTATTTGGTGGGCTGCGACGGCTTTCATGGCATTTGTCGCGGGCAAATTCCGTCGAACATTTTGCGGACCTATGACCGCGTGTATCCATTCTCGTGGCTTGGCATACTGGCCGAAGCCGCGCCGTCACAGCATGAGCTGGTTTACGCACATCACGAGCGTGGTTTCGCGCTGTTTTCAATGCGCTCACCAAAAATCACCCGCCTTTACGTGCAGTGCGCGCCGGAAGACAGCGCCGACAATTGGTCGGATGATCGACTATGGAATGAGTTGACGATTCGCCTTGGCACCAAAGAAGGCTGGACGCCCAATATCGGCCCGATCATTCAAAAGAGCATCACGCCCATGCGCAGCTATGTCTGCGCCCCGATGCGCCACGGCCACTTGTTCCTCGCCGGCGACGCCGCACACATCGTGCCGCCAACCGGCGCAAAGGGCATGAACCTCGCGGTGTCCGACGTAATCGTGCTTTCGCGTGCGCTGGAAATGTTCTACAAAAAAGGCAATGCGCGCGGACTTGAACGCTACAGCGACATCGCGTTGCGCCGCGTGTGGAAGGGCGAGCGCTTTTCGTGGCATATGACCTCGATGCTGCACACCTTCCCCGATCACGACCCGTTTCAGCAGCAGATGCAGCTCGCTGAACTGGACTACTACACCGGGTCGGTCGCGGGCCGCACGACGCTAGCGGAAAACTATGTTGGGTTGCCCATAGAAGGGTTCTGACGCCTTTGCCACGCTCTTAGTTTTTCGCCGTCCGCCACAGCGCAAAGCGTACGGTCTAGTTGGGCGCTAGCAATGCGTACCGACACTCAATGTGATCGAGCAGCTTCAGCCCCGGGGTTTTGTTCGAACACCTAGCCGTGTTGCAGTCGCCATTGCTGCTCGCCAATTACGGCGTCAGCGCGGAGCCAAAGCGCTTCCGCCCACCACCGCTCGCCCTGAGCACAGCGAAGGGTCTGACTCTGCGCTCAATCCAGCGTCAAACCCTTCGCTGCGCTCAGGGCGAACGGGTGTGGCGTTGCAACGACATGGCGCGCATAACAGCGGTCAAATCTTGCCTGTGATCATCACGCTCATGTTGGCCAGACGGCTTCCGCCCAATACCGTTCGCCCTGAGCACGGCGAAGGGTCTGACTCTGCGCTCAATCCAGCATCAAACCCTTCGCTGCGCTCAGGGCGAACGGGTGTGGCGTTGCGACATCGTGGCGCGCACAACAGCGATCAAATCTTGCCTGTGATCCTAACGCTCATGTTGGCCAAACGGCTTCCGCCCAATACCGTTCGCCCTGAGCACGGCGAAGGGTCTGACTCTGCGCTCAATCCAGCATCAAACCCTTCGCAACGCTCAGGGCGAACGGGTGTGGCGTTGCGACGACGTGGCGCGCACAACAGCGGTCAAATCTTGACTTTGATCCTCACGCTCATGTTGGCCAAAAGGCGTCCCCCCATCACCGTTCGCCCTGAGCGCAGCGAAGGGTCTGATCCTGCACCCAATCAAGCGTCAAACCCTTCGCTTCGCTCAGGGCGAACGGGTGTTGCGTTGCGGCGCCTTTCGCAGCGCGAACGGGTGCTGCGTTGAGATCAAGTGACGCGCACCGCAGCGGTCAGATCGGCTCGCTCTTTGGCGGAAGCGTCTCGATACCGC
>JACMNN010000122.1 GCA_014378555.1 Burkholderiales bacterium
GAGTCCATCCGCAGCCACGCGGTGTCGACGCTGCTCATTTTCTCTTTCGCCATGGTGCTCCTCCTTTGCGGCATGCGGGTCGCATTCTGCATCGCGCTGCGCCTTTAAAAAGACGGTATTGCAGTGTTGCGCGTGCTTCAACAATAATAGCGGCAATATTCACAAACTCAGGAGGCACCGACTATGGCCATTAATGACGATTTTGAAAAAGCTCAGGCCGACGTCAAAACACTCACCGAAAAGCCGGACAACGCTACGCTGCTTGAGCTGTATGCGCTCTACAAGCAGGGCACTGAAGGCGATGCTGCAGGCCGCCGTCCAGGCATCATGGACCCGGTGGGCCGCGCCAAATTTGACGCGTGGGGCGCGAAAAAAGGCGCCAGCACTGACGACGCAATGACAGCGTATGTTGCCTCTGTGAAGAAATTATTGGGCTAGTTACCGCGTAGTGCGCGGTTCCACCGCAAATCACTGCGTGAAAAATCGTTTGCGTTAACTGGAGATCATCATGCGCGTTAAACATCTGGCAATTCTGCTCAGCGCAACATTATTTTTCGCTGCAACGGCCTCCGCGTGGGCCGCAGGCGAACCGCTGACCGTCGTCTACTGGTCAGCGAAAGATTGCCGCTGGTGCACTTGGTGGGAAGGCTCAGTGCTGGGCTCGGGCGGAGAAGCGAAGTTTCTGAAAACGGCCGAGGGGCAAGCGGTGCGCTATCTTGTGATCAAGAAGCCAACGCTTGCCCGCCCCTATGCCGAAGATGATTTCAAAGCCGATCAACGCTGGCTGTGGACGCGCGTCAACAACGAGACCGACGGCAAGATCAAGGGCTTCCCAAGCTTTAGCTTGTATGAGGGCGACAAGTTTGTCGTCTATGCGCTGGGTGAACAGGACGTCACCGACAAGCTGTTGCCAGCTATTCGCGAGCGGATGAAAAAGTAGCTGCATCTGACCCGCGAATTTGTGGCTTCGGCCAGCTGCTCTACAGTTTCGGTGGAAATTGCGCCGGCAAAACCATCCCCCGCGCCTTCATCAGCGCGCGCAGCAGGTCCGGATAGTCGGTAATCAGCCCATCCACCTTCCAGTCAAGCAACCGCGTCAGATCGGCCTCGTCATTGACCGTCCACGGCACCACCTGCAAGCCCAGCGATTGCGCGTCGCGCACTAGCGCCTGCGTAATGTCTTTGTAGTGCGGCGACCATACGCTTCCGCCCGCAGCTGCCACTGTGCGCGCGACTGAACCGGCATAGTCGTCAACATCGAAACCCGCCAACCACGGCGATGCGCCCGGCTTGCCTGCCTGTACTGTGTCGCCCGCGCCTTGCTGGCTGGAGAGATACACGGTCACGATCTCCGGCGCTTCCTTCTGCGCAATTTGCAAGGTGCGCCAATCAAACGACTGAATCGTCGCGCGGGCGGTCAAACCGGCGTTGCGGATCTCGGCGATCAGCGCGCGAACGAATGGCTCAGGAGGCAGCGTTTCGCCCGCAGCGTTCGGTGAAATCTTGGTTTCGATATTGAAGCGAACGTCGCTTGCGTTACGCAGTTTGGCCAGTTCGAAGAGCGCCGACAATGCAGGAATTCGCTCGCCGTCCACCGCCTGCTGTTGAGCAAATGTCTTCGCGTAATTGCTGCCTGGCTTTATGCGACCTGCGTCAAAACGCTGCAATTCTGCAAACGGCATCGACATCAGCGTTGCGCCGCGCTCAGTCAAGTGCCGGCCCTCGGCATCGCGGATCACGTCAGGATTCAGGTACCGATCATGCGAAATCACCATCACGCCGTCTTGCGTGATGCCGACATCAAGCTCCAACGTTGTGACGCCAATCTCCATCGCTTTTGCAAACGCGGCCAACGTGTTTTCGGGCATCAGCCCACGTCCGCCCCGGTGCGCCTGCAGATCAAACTGCGTGGCGCAACCGCCTAGCAACGCCGCCGCCAAAATCACTGTCCACGTTCTACTTTGCACGTTTGCCTCTGGCTATCGCCTCTTGTCGTTCGGGTGCCTGTTGGTTGCTGCGGCCGTCTGCGGCGGCGTCATCCTGCAAGATCGAGTCCAGCTCGGCGCGCGCTGATTTACTCATGGCGATCAGTTTTTCCTCATCGCGAAACACAGCCTGCGCTCGCTCCAACATTTGCAGATCATGAGCGACGAACCGATCGATGATTTTGTCGAGATTTTCGCGCGGCTCGCCTAGCGCTTCAAGCACGTGCGTGGCAAGTTGCACGCTACCGGCAAACATTTCGCGCACCGGCGCTTGCACACCGATTTCGCGCAACTCCATCAGATGCGTTCGGTTGCGGGCGCGCGCGAGAATTTTGACTTGCGGATATTGTTGCTGCACCAGCTTCACGATCTTGTTGGCAGATTCGACGTCATCGACACACACCACGAACAGCTTTGCTTCACCGGTTTTTGCCGCACGCAACAAATCAAGTCGAGTAGCGTCGCCGTAATAAATTTTGTTACCGAAGCGACGTACCGCGTCTACCTGATCGGTGCTTGCGTCGAGCGCGGTGAAGCGAATGTTTTGCATGTTCAGCACCCGGCCCACAATCTGCCCAACACGCCCGTAACCGGCGATGATCACCGGCGTGCCGGGGTCATCGATACGATCAAACGGTGGTGCCTCGGCGTCGCGCATGAGCCATGGCTCGAGCAGGCGATCGTTCACGATCCACAACAGCGGTGCGAGCACCATGGTGAGCGCAACGGCGAGCGTGAGCACTTCGTATTCGTCAAGGCTGATGACCTTAGCCGCCTGCGCAGCGGTAAACAACACGAAAGCGAACTCGCCGCCGACCGCCAGCGCGATGGCTTGCGGTCGTGCGATCGCGTCGGGCGCGCGAGTCAAAAATCGGCGCGCTACATAAAACGTGATGACCTTAGTCAACAAGATGGCTAACGCCAACCCCAGCATCGCGAACGGCGCGCGGAACAACAATTCGAGATTCACGCTCATGCCGACGGCCATGAAGAACAGACCGAGCAACAACGATTCGAATGGCTCGATGCTCGCCTCGATTTGATGTCGGAACTTTGAATCGGCGAGCAACACGCCGGCTAAGAACGCGCCGAGTGTTGCCGTCAAACCCACGCTCGTCATCACCCATGCCAAGCCCACCGTGGTGAGCAATGCGGCGGCGGTAAAGATTTCGTGCGAGCCGAATTTAGACGCGTAATTAAACAGCATCGACAACAGCGGACGGCCCAACAACACCGTGGCGGCGACGGCGAGCAAGGCAAGCCATCCCGGTGCGGTCGGCGCATGCGAGCCGACCGCTGCCACTGCGCCTGCACCAAGCAAGGTCACCAGCGTGAGGATCGGGATGACGCTTAAATCCTGAAACAACAGCACTGCAAATACGCCGCGACCGTGCTCGCTGTTCATCTCGTCGCGCTCAGCGAGAGCAGGCAACGCGAACGCGGTGGAGGTCATGGCAAGCGCCACGCCGACAACGATCGCCGCAACACCAGAAATATTCGCAATCCATGCAAGCACCGCAAGCGCGCCGCCACACACAACGAGCTGCAACGTGCCTAGGCCAAATACCGCTTTTCGCAGCGCCCAAAGGCGTTCTCGTTGCAGCTCAAGACCGATTAAAAATAGTAGCAGTGCCACGCCAAGTTCTGCCGTTTGCAACACCGCCTCCGGCTGGTTGATCACGCCGAATGCTGATGGACCGATCAGCACGCCCGCCGCCAGATAGCCGAGCACCGAGCCGAGGCCCAGTCTTTTAAAAATAGGGACGAGTAGAACGGCTGCGAACAGCAGCGCCGAGGCGATCGCGAGCGAGCTCATGCGCTGCCCGAGACGGTCACGCCGACACACGCTGTGCGCCGCGCGCCAACGCGAAGGCGCGCCGCCGCGACGGTTGGTCGGTCACACCCAAAGATGGGTTCTAGCTTGCCGATCATGCGGCGCGGTCTGCAGCCGGAAGCTTCGGAGGCTTCAAGCTATTGGGTTTCGTATGCAATTGTTTCACCGCACTTTCGGTATCGCCTGACAGCAAAAAATGCAGCAGCGCCAGTGCACGTTCAATGGCGATTTCGATGGCGTCCTGCTCGTCGCGACGCGGTCGATTCAGCACCCAATCGGCCACCGGCTGCTGCGCGTTCGCAGAGTCGCGCGGATGGCCGATGCCGATGCGCAGCCGCCAGTAGTCGCCGGTACCGAGCTTTGCCTGAATGTCGCGCAAACCATTGTGTCCGGCGTGACCGCCACCGAATTTGAACTTGATATCGCCTGAGTCAAGATCGAGTTCGTCATGGGCGACGAGGATGGATTCAGGCGCGATGTCGTAGAACTTGGCGACGGCCGCAACACTTTGGCCCGACAGGTTCATAAACGTCTGCGGCTTCAGCGCGCGGACTTCGCTTTTGCTGCCTACGCCGCGAGCGATCTGGCCAAAAAACTTTTTTTCGCTAGCAAAGCTGCCGTTGATGTCATGCGCCACATCCTCAGCGAACCAGAACCCGGTGTTGTGCCGGGTGCGCTCGTAATCCGGCCCCGGATTACCGAGACCGACAATGAGTTTGATGGGCGATTTTGGAAAGGTCACGAGAAGTGTTGCTAATTGAAATTTGAGGGCGAGAGTGTAACCGCTGATTATCAGCTTTTGCCTCAAAGCCCCAGCTTGCTTAGGCCCGATTAATAATTAGCTATAAGTCGACTTATTTACTTTATCCTCTGTAAGCCGCAGATGAACGTTGTATTGTTTAGAAGCTGTTGAACAATAAAGCAAAAAAAAGCCCGCGGACGCGGGCTTTTTTCCACACAGACTTTCGTCTGCTTGCGATGAAAAATTACTTCTTTTTCGCAGGTGGTTTTGCCGCAGGTTTGGCACCAGCTGCGCCCGCAGCGGCTGCCGCTGGAGCTTTTTGCTTGGATGCGGCGACTTCCGCAGGTGCGCCACCTTCGGCAGGCGCTGCTTCTTCGGCGACCAACGAGGCGGTGGCGAACACCACGTCTTTGTTGCGTCCGTGGAACACCAGCGTGACGCCGGTAGGCAGTGTCACGTCAGAGGCGTGAATCGATCCGCCGGCAGTAAGCGTCTGCAAATCCACTTCGATGAAGCGTGGCAGGTCTTTTGGCAAGCAGGTGATTTCGACGTCGCTGATCACGTGATTGACGATAGCGGAGGCTTGCTTTACCGCAGGTGAGATGTCCTGGTTCACAAAGTGAACCGGCACCTTCATCTGAATCGGCTTGTGCGCTTCAACGCGCAAAAAGTCGATATGCTGAATGAGCTGTTTAAACGGGTGATATTGCACGTCGCGCAGCAGCACTTGGCTCTTGGCGGCGCCGACCGTCATGGTCAGGATCGAACTGTGAAAGTCCTCTTTCTTGAGGCCATGCCACAGGGCGTTGTGATCGAGTTCGATCATTTCAGGTTTTGCTTCGCCACCGTAGACGATGCCGGGCACTTTCGCCGTCAAACGCAGGCGGCGGCTCGCACTACTGCCTGATATTTCACGCGGAAACGCGGTGAATTCTGTTGCCATTTTTACACTCCAAAAAGGTTCAAAAATTTTGACCAAAGCGCCGCGACCAGCGTCAATGTCAAAAACCCAGCTGCGTTAACGCAACCGGGCAAAATTTAGACCACGCGTAGGTGGCCGAAGTCCCGGCATAGGCCGGGGCTCAGAATCGTTATTCCGTAAACAGCGAAGAAACGCTGTCCTCATTGCTCACCCGCTGCATCGTTTCAGCGAGCAATTGCGCGCTTGAAATCTGGCGAATTTTGCCAAGCCCTGCTGCCTCTTTCGACAGCGGAATGGTGTCAGTCACCACCAGCGAATCGAGCGACGGCCCAGCGATTCGATTCACCGCTTCGCCGGACAACACGGCATGCGTGCAATACGCGATGACCTTGACCGCGCCGTTGTCCTTCAACGCCTGTGCGGCCTTGCACAGCGTGTTGGCGGTATCGACGATGTCATCCATGATCACGCAGGTACGGCCGGCCACGTCGCCGATGATGTTCATCACCTCAGACACGTTGGCTTTGGGTCGCCGTTTGTCGATGATGGCAAGATCGGTGTCAAGCCGTTTGGCGACCGCTCGCGCACGAACCACGCCGCCGACGTCGGGCGATACGACAAGGAGGTTTTCGTATTTCTGCTTCCAGATATCCGCGAGCAAAATCGGCGTCGCGTAGATGTTGTCAACAGGAATATTGAAAAAGCCCTGAATTTGATCAGCATGCAAATCCATCGTCAACATGCGGTCCACGCCTACCGCTGAGAGCATGTCGGCCACCACTTTTGCCGAAATCGCAACCCGCGCTGAACGCGGGCGACGATCTTGTCGGGCGTAGCCAAAATAAGGCATGGCGGCGGTAATGCGTCCGGCCGAAGCGCGCTTTAACGCGTCGACCATGATCACCAACTCCATCAGATTGTCGTTAGTTGGCGCACACGTGGACTGCAAGACAAAGACGTCTTTGCCGCGCACATTTTCGAGAATTTCGACGTTGACTTCGCCGTCAGAGAATCTGCCGACCTGTGCCTTGCCGAGGCGAAGGTTCAAGTGTTCGACAACAGAGGCTGCCAGCTTGGCGTTGGCGTTGCCGGTAAACACCATCATGTCGTGAAAACTCATGGCGGACCTTTTCTGGACGACTGACGTAAATGGAGTATCGAAAAAAAAACGGTCTTAAGTTGCGCTGGAATGCGACTTGAAGACCGCTTGTCGTCGTGAAACTGATGTGGCAGGGGAGGAAGGGATCGAACCTACGTATACCGGAATCAAAATCCGGTGCCTTACCACTTGGCGACTCCCCTACACGTTCCTAGCAGCGTTTTGCGTCACTTGATGGCGATGCAAACTTCACAGGAAGCCTCAAATTGTAACATCGTCGGCCAGCCCATAAAGCGGATGTTGCCGCAATGTGCGCGTAACCCATGCGCGCCATCCAGCGCGCTCCAGCGCCGCACGCAAACGGTACGCTTGACCAACACGGTGAGCGAGCGCAAACACGCAGGACCCCGAGCCGGTCATTCGTGGCTGTGCGCCCGCCGCTTTAAACGCTGTCGAAAGCCGCTCAATCTCCGGCGCAAGCCCCACCGCGATGGGTTGCAAATCGTTACGCCCGAAGTTCAGATTGAAAACCGGCGTGCTCAACGGCGGCGTATTTCGAGTCAGCGCGGGATGCGTGAATACCGGGCCCGTGGCCACAGCGACTCCGGGACTCGCAACCACCACCTGCAGCACCGGCAGCGTTACCGCTTGCAAGCGTTCGCCCACGCCACGCGCCAATGCAGGCTTGCCGAACACAAAAAACGGCACATCTGCACCGATCGTTTCACCCATGTTCTGCAATTCGCTGCGCGGCAAGGCGAGATTCCACAACCGATTGAGACCGAGCAACGTGGACGCTGCGTCCGAGCTGCCGCCGCCCAAACCTGCTCCCTGCGGGATGCATTTGACCAGTTCAATATCGACGCCAAGCGGGGTTCGCGTCGCGGCTTGCAGCGCTCGGGCGGCGCGGCAGGCCAGGTCGTTTCTCGCGGACAATCCGGCGGGCGCATTGAGCAGCCGTATGTCGCCGTCGGCTCGTAGCGTCAGTTGAACTGTGTCGGCCAATGAAATCGGCACGAACACACTTTCCAGCAAGTGATAACCGTCATCGCGACGTCCGGTAACGTGCAGAAACAAATTGATTTTCGCGGGCGCAGGCAGCACCAAACTCAGCATGTTGGGTTGCCTACTGAGCACGCCATTCGTCAATCACCCAGCGCACCTCGGTGTCGGGTAGCGCGCGCAAACTCCAGCGCATGCGCTTCGGTGCGCCTTGGGTGTTGGCCGTGTTTGGTGCGTTTTGCGCCACCTCCGCGCCATTCATTCGGGCAGAAATTTCGATTTCCCAACCGCTTTCAACAAAGCGTGATGGCAGCCCCGCTGCATCGCGCTCGGTGCCTGGCGCTGATGCCACCGACGGCAGCCCTTGCAGCCACGCCGACAGCATGCCGTCGGTCACCGGCAAGTCAATCACCGTGCGCAACAACTGCGACAGCGAGACGGCGGATTGCGTGGCGCCGTTGGCCTGCGTGAGTGTGGCGACGTCGCGATTAGCCACGATATCGGCAAGCGGCGTGCCCAGCGGAGAAAATAGATTCAGCGTGCGTTCAGCGTCGTTTTGCGCATAGCGGAACTGCCCGCTCACCTGCTCGGCACCGGTCTTGGCGCTGAAGCGGCCGGCGAGTGAGAACTGTTTAGCTAAGACTGTTGGCGCGACAACCAAACGATCGGGAGCTGGCGTTTGTCCAGTCGCAGCGCAGCCCGACAGGGCTAGCAGCGACAACGCGAGCACAAGCACCTGCAGTCGTGCAGCGCTACTTTGCAAAACGCGCCATCGTCTTCTTCAAAATATCGCTGTCTGGTTGCGAGGCGAGCTGCTTTTGCCAAACGGCCCGTGCGTCATCTTGGCGCCCCTGCGTCCACAACACCTCGCCTAGATGCGCCGCGATTTCGCCGTCCTGAAATTTTTCGATTGCACGGCGCAAATAACCTTCAGCATCGGCCAATCGCGCTTGCCGGTAGGCGATCCAACCCATGCTGTCGAGAATCGCCGGATCATCGGGTACCAGACTGTGCGCCTTTTCGATCAGCGTGCGCGCTTCGTCCAGATTGACATTGCGCTCTGCAAAACTGTAACCGAGAGCGTTGTAAGCGTGGGCGCGCTCAGGCTGCAACACGATCACACGGCGCAGACGTCGTTCGGCCTCATCGAGCCGATCAATCCGCTCGGCGAGCATGGCTGTTTCGTAGAGTAAATCCGCGTTGTCCGCGTCACCAACCAGCGCCGCATCGAGCGCCGCGAACGCCTTCACGTTGTCACCCGCCTCGCGCCACAACGTGGACTCGGTCTGCGCAAGCGTCAGGCGTTCAGCGGGTGTTTCCGGTTTGAGCGCGCTCAAATGGCCGATCGCCTGCAACAAGCGTTGGTCTTGCGCGAGCGCAGCGCTGATGCGCAACTGCGATTCCCAATAGCGCTCACCGCGCGGCACCTGGAGGTAGCGCTCGACTGCTGCAGCCCACTCTTTCTTGCTCTCAGAAATGCGCGCCAAATAGTAGAGAAGAGCGGCCGGTTCACCGCGCTCGGCGGCTAGCGCGTCTAAAAATTCACGCTCTGCAACTTGCCAGTCTTGCCCCTGAAACGACGACAGCGTGGCCGCCAGACGCATCTCGTCAGCATCATCCTTGCCGTCCTCAGCCAAGGCCAAAAACCGCTTGCGTGAATCAACGAATTTTTCGAGATCAAACACCGTTCGGGCCAGCAGCAAACGCAACTCGCGCGCTTCAGGGTTGGCGATGATGGCCGCCTCCAACAGCGCCACCGCGTCAGCGCCAGCTTCAGCAAGTGGCGTTTTAGCCAATACCGCTTTTGCCAGCAACAAGCGGGATTTCACCGCCACCGCTTGCGGCCAATTAGGCTTGATTGCAAGCGCACGATCAATGGCAATCAGCGCTTCACCCAGCCTTGAATTGCTGGTGCCGGTGCTCGCCACTGCCAACGCGTACTGCGATTCTGCAAGCGTCGGCTGCTGTTCAGTAAACACACTAGCAAGTTTGACTGCAAAATCACGGTCACGATGCTGCGCAAGCTGCCGCCCCGCGTCCACAATCGCTTCCGCGCGCACAGCCTCGGGCAACGCGCTGATACGCGCCACCGCAGACAAAGCGCGCGTCTCATCAGTGCTGTTCAGCGCCAACGCCAGTGCGACCAGATGCGGACGCGCAGCGCCGGCATCAGCGTCTTGCCACAGCGCAGCGACCTCTTTAGCGTCATCCGATCGACGACTGCGCATCAATAGTTCCACCGCCCGCTCGGCGACCTTCGCGTCGCGACTACGCTTCGCCACTTCAAAATAGGTGCTTGCTGCAGACGCCAGATCGCCGTTTTGCAACGAAAATTCTGCCGCGAGAATGCCCAGCACCACTGCACGATCGTTAATCGGTGCATTGGACGCATTTTGCGCAGAAACAAGGGGGCTCAAGCCCAATGCCAGAGTGAAAACAGCAATTACGGGGTACTTCATAAAGTTGAGCATACACCGTGAATCTGGCCCGCGTTGTGGGCCGGCGCCTACACTTGGACTATGCCTGAATTACCCGAAGTAGAGACGGTCCGTCGTGGCCTAGAGTCACGCCTGATTGATGCCACCGTAGCCGACGTGGTGGTGCGTGATCGGCGGTTGCGCTGGGCGGTGGCCGCCGACTTTGAAGCAAAGCTTCGCGGACAGCGCATTGTGGCGATCGAGCGTCGCAGCAAATACTTGCTGTTTCGTCTGACAAAGGGCAATGGCACGGAAAAAAGTACGCTGCTTGCGCACCTTGGCATGACCGGCAGCTTCGTGGTGCACGCTGCCGATTCGCCGCTCGCGATCAAGACCCACGACCACGTCGATGTAGTTCTGACTGGGCGGCGAGAGTCGCTGGTGCTGCGCTACAACGATCCGCGACGGTTTGGATCGATGCATCATTTCGCTGGGCTTGACGCGGCGCAGCCTTTGCTCGCACATCTGGGGCCGGAGCCTTTAACCGACCAATTGACCGGCGAATATCTGTACCAACACACGCGCCGTCGCAGCGTCGCCATCAAGCAAGCGCTGATGGACAACACACTGGTGGTGGGGGTGGGCAATATTTATGCGAACGAATCGCTGTTTCGCGCCGGGATACACCCAGATCGCGCAGCAAATCAAGTGTCCCTCGCCCGTTATAAGCGGCTGGTTTTGGAAGTGAAAACAGTGCTCACTGAGGCCATCGCCGCGGGTGGTTCGACGTTGCGTGATTTCGTCAATACCGCCGGCCAACCCGGCTACTTTCAGCTTGATTATTTTGTCTATGGCCGCGATGGCCAGCCGTGCAAGGTGTGCGCCACGCCGCTCAAACTGATGCGGCACGGCGGGCGAGCAACGGTGTTTTGTTCTAGCTGTCAGCGGTAAATTTTTAGCAGCACATACGGCTCACCCGTTGGTGCGATGCGAAGGGCTGGATAACTAGGGGGTCAGACCCTTCGCTTCGCTCAGGGCGAACGGGGGTGGAGAGGGGTTCGATCACTCGCAGGCAGCTCATCGCTCCGGGCGTGTGCCCAGAGCGACCGCGGCTCAATGAGCTTAGTGCGGCTTGGTTTCCCCCGCCAACGCTACGACAACGCTTCCCAACGCTCCATCGCGTTCATGACCAACTCATCTATTTCGCTAACGCGTTTGGCAAGTGCTGCTGCGCCTTTCGCGTCCTTTTGAAAAATCGCACCATCGGCCAATTTTTCGTTGATGTCCGCTTGCTCTTTTTCTAGTGCTTCTATTTTTGCTGGCAACCCGTCGAGCTCGCGCTGGTCTTTGTAGCTAAGTTTTGCAGCCGCGGCTTTGGGGGCGACGGGGGCTGAGGGAGGCGAGGCAACGCGGCGGTTGTTCTCGGCGATCGCCGCATCCATGGCGGATTTGTTTGCCGTAGCGGTTTGCGCGCCTGCAGCCTCCTGCATCTGCGCCATAACCTTTACCTGCGCCTGCCAGTCGGTGATGCCACCTTCGTATTCGCGCCACAGGCCGTTGCCTTCAGCGACCAGACAGCTGGTCACGACGTTGTCGAGAAAGCGGCGATCGTGGCTGACGATGAACACGGTGCCTTCGTAGTTGGCAAGTTTTTCTTCGAGCAATTCCAGCGTGTCGATATCGAGATCGTTGGTCGGCTCGTCAAGCACCAGCACGTTGGCTTCTTTAGCGAAATGACGCGCCAGCAGCAGGCGATTTCGTTCGCCGCCGGACAGCGCTTTCACCTGCGCCTTAGCGCGCTCCGGCGTAAACAAAAAGTCGGTGAGATAGGTCATTACGTGGGTTCGCTTGGTGCCGACCTCGATCCAGTCGCTGCCTGGCGAAATAAATTCGCCAAGCGTCGCCTCCTCGTCAAGCCCGTCGCGCATTTGGTCGAAATACGCAATCTGCATGTTCATGCCGGTGCGAATCTTGCCGCTGTCGGGCTGAATTTGTCCGAGAATGAGTTTCAGCAACGTGGTTTTGCCGATGCCGTTAGGGCCGACCAAACCGATTTTGTCGCCGCGCAAAATGGTGCTGGTGAAATCTCTCACGATCACTTTGTCGCCATACATTTTTGACACGTCGGTCAGCTCAGCAATCATCTTGCCGGACTGATTGCCGCTGGTGATGTCGAGCTTGACGCGACCCAGCACGTTGCGGCGATCTGAGCGCGTGTCGCGCAGCGACTCAAGGCGACGAACGCGGCCTTCATTGCGGGTGCGTCGCGCCTGCACGCCTTGGCGAATCCACACTTCTTCCTGGGCGAGGAATTTGTCAAACTTAGCGTTGACGGTCGCCTCGAATTCGAGCTGCTGTGCCTTTTGCACTTCATAGGCCTCGTAATTGCCCGGAAAGCCGGTGAGCTTGCCGCGATCTAACTCGACGATGCGCGTGACAACGTTGTCCAGAAACGCGCGATCGTGGCTGATGATGACCGCACTGCCTTTAAAGCTCACGAGCAGGTTTTCGAGCCAGGCAATCGCTGCCAGATCAAGGTGGTTGGTCGGCTCGTCGAGCAGCAATATGTCGGGCGAGCCGACCAGCGCCTGTGCAATCGCGACCCGTTTTTTTAAACCTCCTGAGAGGGTAGAAACAAGGATGCCCGCATCAAGGTTCAGCTGTGACAATGTCGCCTCAACCTTTGATTCCCAGGCCCAACCGTCGTGCGCGTCGATGTCGTGCTGAATGTCGGCCAGCGCGTGTTCGTCGCCGCCCTCGGACGCAAGACTTTCGTAGCGATTGCGCAACTCGCGTGCAACTGACACCCCGTTTGAAACTGCGTCGAATACCGTGGTGTTTGAATCAAACACCGGTTCTTGCGGCACGGTGGCAACGCGCAGCCCGCCTTGTTGCGCAATCGCACCATCATCGAGCGCCAATGCGCCTGAGATCACTTTCAGTAGCGAACTTTTTCCTGCGCCGTTGCGGCCGATCAGGCCGATTCGTTCGCGCGTTTCAATTGCAAAATCTGCTCCATTGAGGAGCGGGGCGAGACCGAATGCGAGGTGAGCGTTGTGGAGGTTAAATAAAGCCATGCCACAAGTGTAGTCAGTAACAGTTCAGCTTTTTTCTATACGCAAGCGTGCGTAACGGTCGCACCGCCAAATAACCTAAAGTCGACTTATCGTTTTTTCCCAATGCATGGCCATTTAAATAGGGTTTTACGTGAGAAGTTGATGCGCCAAATAAGGGCTAAAAAACACCGGTTTCTCCCCATTGCCACGCGCGAAACCGCTGCTATCATCCACTCGCGAGGCGGGGCATCGTGCGAGGAAAAAAAGGACGCGTAGCCCCGCAGAAATTCGCGCGAGATTTACTTAAAAAGGAGGCCCCCATGGATCAACCGTGGCTTAAAAACTATCCCAAAGGCGTACCGGCAACGATCAAATACGATCAGTACGTATCGATCGTGCAATTGCTTGAAGAGAGCTATCAAAAATACGCTACGCGCCCTGCCTTCACCTGCATGGGCACAACGTTGACCTATGGCGACGTCGATAAGTACTCGCGCTCCTTGGGCGCCTACCTGCAAAGCCTCGGCCTGCAACAAGGTGACCGGGTGGCGCTGATGATGCCCAACGTGCTGCAATACACGGTGGCAGTTGCTGCGGTTTTGCGCGCTGGGTTTGTCGCGGTGAATGTGAACCCGTTGTACACGCCGCGCGAGCTTGAGCACCAACTAAAGGACTCTGGTTCTAAGGCGATCATCATTCTCGAGAACTTCGCTGCGACGTTGCAGGCGGTGCTAGCTAAAACGCCTATTAAACACATCGTGGTTGCCGCGATGGGCGACATGCTGGGCATGCTCAAAGGCGCGCTGGTCAACTATGTGGTGCGCAACAAAAAGAAAATCGTGCCGGCGTTTAGTTTGCCAACGGCAGTGAAATTTAACCATGCGATGGCACTCGGCAAACCGCTCGCATTGTCGCCATCGAAAGCCAAGTTCGACGACCCCGCTGTGCTGCAATACACCGGCGGAACCACCGGTGTTTCAAAAGGCGCCACGCTCTTGCATCGAAACATTATCGCTAACGTGTTGCAGTCCGAAGCTTGGATGCAACCGGCGCTGAACAATCCTAAAAAGCCAAAACCGCCGGAACAGTTGATCACGGTGTGCGCTCTGCCGCTCTATCACATCTTTGCGTTCACCATTTGCTATCTGCTCGTCACACGCACCGGCGGTCACGCTATTTTGATCCCGAATCCGCGCGATATTTCGGGCACGATTAAGGCGCTTAAGGGCTACAAGCTGCACATGTTTCCGGCCGTTAATACGCTCTACAACGCATTGGTCAACGACCCGAGCTTTGCTGAGCTGGACGTGTCGGACATGCGTGTGGCTAACGGCGGCGGCATGGCGGTACAAAAGGCCGTTGCTGACAAGTGGCTAGCCGCGACTGGTTGCCCAATTGTCGAGGGCTACGGTCTGTCAGAAACTTCACCCTCGGCGACGTGCAATCCGACCGATTCGGACGCCTTTTCCGGCACCATCGGCATGCCGTTGCCGTCAACCGACATCGTGATTCGTGACGACGATAACAACCCGGTAAAAATGGGCGATCGCGGTGAAATTTGCATCAAGGGCCCGCAAGTCATGGCGGGCTATTGGCAGCGCGACGATGAGACGGCCAAAGTGTTCACCACCGACGGTTACTTTAAATCGGGCGACGTCGGCGTGATGGACGAGCGGGGCTACTTCAAAATTGTCGACCGCAAAAAAGACATGGTGCTGGTCTCTGGATTCAACGTTTATCCCAACGAGGTTGAAGACGTGGTGGCAAGCTGCCCTGGCGTGATGGAATGCGCGGTCATCGGCGTGCCTGACGACAAGTCGGGCGAGGCGGTGAAAGTGTTTGTAGTCAAAAAAGACCCGAACCTTACCGAGCAGCAGGTTCGCGACTATTGCGAGGCCAACCTTGCCGGTTACAAGAAGCCGAAATACGTGGTGTTTCGCGCTGACCTACCTAAGACGCCGGTTGGAAAAATTTTGCGCCGCGAGTTGCGCGACATGGACCAGAAGGCGGCGTAGCGGTACGGATTGCCTAAATAAAAACGGCCCCTCGGGGCCGTTTTTTCTTCCAGCGTTACTTCGGATCCTGAAATCCGCCCGACCGATACGTCAACACCAGTGTGTCACGCGCGCCACGGTCGCCATCAGGCTGTATCGGCGTTGACTCATGAATCACCCGCGCATCATTGAGCAACAGCACCGACCACGGCTCGGTCAATGTGAAGCGAACACCGTTCGGGCCGTGTGCCTCAAACACCCGCGTTTCGCCGCCTTTGATGTGGTGGCGATTGACCAGCACCACGGCCACGAAATTCACGCCGTCGCGATGTGCGCCCTCCGGCGTCGGCCGCCCAATGCCGTTGCTGGTGTCGATGCGAAATTGGTGGGCTTCGATGAACCATTGATCTGCTGCATCTCCTTGGGGGAGATGGTTCTGGTTTGTCAACCCAGAATTGTTAAGTGGGGTCCCTCTCCCTAACCCTCCCCCCCGGGGGGAGGGGACAACGTGCGCGAACACTTCGCCTAATTTCGAGAGCAATGTCTGCCACGCAGCATTTGCGCACACCGCGGGGGCAATTGGCTCAAACCAACGCTCAATGCCGCCATGCAGCGCGTTGTAATCGACCGGCTGCCAGTGCGCGCGGTGCGGGCTCTGCAGCAGTGACGGGGGCGCGATTGTCTGCACAAAACTACTGTGCCGCCGCGCGCGGTATTTGCCGCCGTCTTTCAGATAGCCGTCTCGTGGCAGGTCGTTCCACGTTGCGTTTAGCGTTGACAACGCCGCAGCCGTCACCCCAAAACACGCCTCAAGTGCTGCGGGCGCGACCAAGCAAAAGCCCTTTGCCCGCATTTCTTGCACAATATCGTCTCTGTTCTCAACCGTTTGCAAATTGCCTCCTGCCGTGACTCATTTTTCTGCCAACATCAATCGAATCGCCCTGCTCAGAAACAGCCGCGATAACGGGCTGCCTGACTTGCTGCGCGCCGCCCAGACCATTCTCGACGCCGGGGCGGCGGGCATCACGGTTCACCCGCGACCGGATGAGCGACATATCCGGCTCAATGATATTGGCCCGCTTGCTGCGTTGGTGGCACGCTATGCAGATCGCGAATTCAATGTCGAAGGCAATCCGCATCACAACCTGATGGAGATTGTAGAAGCCACGCTACCGCAGCAGGCAACGTTCGTCCCCGACGCGGTGGACACGCCGACCTCCAATCGTGGCTTTGCTGCGGGTGACGAAATGCAGGCGGTGCAGCCTCTCATCGCTCGCCTGAAGGCAAAAGGCGTTCGGGTAAGTGTGTTTGTTGATGCCAACATCGCAAGCGTTGAGGCCGCGCATGCGGCAGGCGCGGATCGAATTGAGCTCTACACCGAGCCATATGCCGCGGCGTTTGCGCACGGCGGTACCGGCGCCGCGGCACACTGTCTCAACGATTTTGTCGCAGCCGCACAGCGCGCGCGCCAGCTCGGACTCGGCGTCAACGCAGGCCATGACCTGAACCTCGATAACTTGCCAGATTTCATCGCCGCCGTGCAACCCGACGAGGTATCCATCGGCCATGCGTTCATCGCGGACGCACTTTGGTTAGGGCTGGAAGTTGCGACCCAGCGCTACGTTGCCTGCTGCGCGGGCAAAAAAGTGTGAGTAACGTCAAGCCACTCGCGCTCACGCTGGGTGACCCCGCAGGCATCGGGCCCGAGATCGTGGCCAAAGCGCTGGCGCATGACGCGATACTGCGCGATCGCGTGGTGGTGGTCGGCAGCGCGCTGGTGTTGCAGGACGCGCTGACGCGTTATGCGCCCGAGTTCCACATCAAGCTCGTCAACTTGCGCGACGAAATGCCCGAATTTCACGAGCATGACATCGCACTGCACCCAGTCGCCTCGACTAACCCGCTTCCCGTGCAGGGCAAAGTATCCGCAGAGGCAGGCCGCGCCGCGTATGACGCCATCGTTGCGGCCGCACAACTGAGTCTTGACCGCCACACCTGCGGCATGGCAACCGCCCCCATCAACAAACTAGCCTTGCGCGCTGCCGGTATCAGCGAGCCAGGACATACCGAGATCCTCGCCCGCCTTTCCGGCCTTGAAGGCAGCGCCCGCTTTGCCATGCTGTTCGCCAGTGAGCATTTGCAGGTGGTGCTAGCCACCATTCATTTACCGCTGGCGCAAGCGCTGGCCGCGCTGACCCCCGAGTTGATTTTCGACAAAATTAAGCTCACCCACGAAGCGGGCAAGTGGCTCGGCAAAGTCAATCCAAAGATCGCCATCGCAGGCATAAACCCGCACGCGGGCGAAGGCGGCATACTCGGCAGCGACGAGCAAACGGTGCTCATGCCGGCCATCCACAAGGCACGCGAACACGGTTACAACGTCACCGATCCGCTGCCGCCAGACACCGTTTTCATGCGCGCCCGCAACGGCGAATTCGACGTGGTGCTGGCCATGTATCACGACCAGGGCCTGATCCCGGTCAAGTTGCTTGGGCTCGACAGTGCGGTGAACGTCACCATCGGCCTGCCCTTCCTGCGCTCCAGTGTCGATCACGGCACCGCTTTCGACATCGCGGGTCTTGGCATTGCATCTGAGGCTAATTTATTGCATGTGCTGCGCTGGCATTTAGCGCGCGTCAAGTAACACCCAGCGGCGTCCGCCGCTACGCCGCGCGTAGACGCGGCGCACATCAGCGAAAATACCGATATGTCATACACCCTGCACCTCTCCGGCCTTGAGCCGCTCGAAATCAGCCCGGAATCGTTGTTTGTCAACGTCGGCGAACGCACCAACGTCACCGGCTCGCGCGCCTTTGCCAAACTGATCCTTAACGACGACTACGCGGGTGCGGTCGAAGTGGCGCGCCAGCAGGTCGCCAGCGGCGCGCAGATCATCGACGTCAACATGGACGAGGCGATGCTCGACAGCAAGGCCGCAATGATGAAGTTTTTGAACATCATTGCCACCGAGCCGGACATTTCGCGCGTCCCAGTGATGATCGATTCATCGAAGTGGGAGGTGATCGAAGCGGGCTTGAAATGCGTACAGGGCAAGAGCGTGGTCAACTCTATTTCGATGAAAGAAGGCGAAGCCAACTTCATTAAACAGGCGCGCTTGCTGCGCCGCCATGGCGCCGCCGCCGTGGTGATGGCGTTTGACGAGCAGGGTCAGGCCGACACCTATCAAAGAAAGATTGACATTTGCCAGCGCGCCTACACGCTGCTGGTTGATACCGTTGGCTTTCCGGCGGAAGACATCATCTTCGATCCCAACGTATTTGCGCTGGCGACCGGGCTTGAAGAACACAACAACTACGGTGTGGATTTCATCGAAGCGGTGCGCTGGATCAAGTTGAATTTGCCGGGGGCTAAGACCTCTGGCGGCATCTCGAACATGTCGTTTTCGTTTCGTGGCAATGATCACGTGCGTGAGGCGCTGCACACGGTGTTTCTGTATCACGCCATCAAGGCCGGGCTGACGATGGGCATCGTCAACGCCGGGCAGGTCGGCATTTACGACCAGCTAGATCCGGAACTGCGCGAGCATTGCGAAGACGTGGTGCTGAACCGCCGTGAAGACGCAACCGAACGCATGTTGTTGCTTGCTGAAAAAGTCAAAGGCGGCGGCAAGGTTCGCGTTGAAGATTTGTCGTGGCGTGAGCTACCGGTCAATGAGCGACTTAAGCATGCGCTGGTGAAAGGCATTAACACCTTTATCGTTGCCGATGCCGAGGAGTCGCGACAGGGTTTCGAGCGGCCGCTGCAAGTGATCGAAGGCCCACTGATGGCGGGCATGGACGTGGTTGGCGATCTGTTCGGTCAGGGCAAAATGTTCCTGCCGCAGGTCGTTAAATCCGCTCGCGTGATGAAGCAGGCGGTGGCACATCTGGTGCCGTTTATCGAGGAAGAAAAGCGTCGACTCGGCACCAAAGCTAAGACCAAAGGCAAGATCGTTTTAGCGACGGTGAAGGGAGATGTGCATGACATCGGCAAGAACATCGTGGCGGTGGTGCTTCAGTGCAATAACTATGAGGTGATCGACCTCGGCGTCATGGTCGCGTGCGACAAAATCCTGGCGGCCGCAAAGGACTCAAACGCCAACATCATCGGCCTGTCC
>JACMNN010000123.1 GCA_014378555.1 Burkholderiales bacterium
CAATCCAGCATCAAACACCTCGCTACGCTCAGGGCGAACGGGTGTGGCGTTGCGACATCGTGGCGCGCACAACAGCGGTCAAATCTTGCCTGTGATCCTCACGCTCATGTTGGCCAAACGGCTTCCGCCCAATACCGTTCGCCCTGAGCACAGCGCAGGGTCTGATCCTGCGCTCAACCCAGCATCAAACCCTTCGCTGCGCTCAGGGCGAACGGGTGTGGCGTTGCGACGACGTGGCGCGCACAACAGCGGTCAAATCTTGACTTTGATCCTCACGCTCATGTTGGCCAAACGGCGTCCGCCCATCACCGTTCGCCCTGAGCGCAGCGAAGGGTCTGATCCTGCGCTCAATCCAGCATCAAACACCTCGCTACGCTCAGGGCGAACGGGTGTGGCGTTGCGACATCGTGGCGCGCACAACAGCGGTCAAATCTTGCCTGTGATCCTAACGCTCATGTTGGCCATACGCCTTCCGCCCATCACCGTTCGCCCTGAGCACGGCGAAGGGTCTGATCCTGCGCTCAATCCAGCATCAAACCCTTCGCTGCGCTCAGGGCGAACGGGTGTTGCGTTGCGACGCCCTTCGCAGCGCCAACGAGTGCTGCGGTGAGACCAAGTGACGCGCAACGCAGCGGTCAGATCGGCTCGCTCTTTGGCGGAAGCGTCTCGATACCGCCATCGGTCGGACGCCTCACGCCGACGGTGTCGCCCACGTTGTCATCTATTCCTTGCCTATGATCATCACGGTCATGCTGATCCGTTGCGTTTCCAACGCCAATAGAAGGTTCCGCGCCGGGTTGCGACGGAACGGGGTGGTGACTGGGATGTTGTTGCTTTGCCATGTCATGCTCCTTTTGCGGGGTCAACTTGAGTGAGGTGACGGTCCACAGTACTGGCCGACCTCGTTGCCGCACTGTAGTGCGCAGAAGGATCGCGCTGTGTCGGAAGTCGACTGAAGGCGAAGTAGGAAATTAGGAAATCGCGCTTGCCGCGAGATGTTCGTGAAGCGGGATTCACCGCACACGGGCCATGCACATAAATACACGCGGTTTGATTTACATTCGCTCCACGCCAGTTTGTGGCGTCCGATGTATTAAGCCTCGCCAAATTAACGGCTCCAGGATGCTTAAACAGACATTAACCCGACTAGAAGAACGTAGACATGCACGAGATCATTTGCCCGCACTGCGACAAAGCCTTCAAGATTGACGAGGCCGGGTACGCAAACATTCTGAAGCAGGTTCGCGACGACGAGTTCGAGCAGCAATTGCACGACCGGCTTGAATTGGCCGAGCACGACAAGCGATGCGCGGTTGAACTTGCTGAAACGAAGGTCGCGAGCGAATTGCAAAAGGCCGCCGCAATTCGCGACGCCGAGATCCAGCAGTTGAAGGCTAGGCTCGATGCCGGTGAGGTCGCGCAAAAGCTCGCTGTGGCCGAGGCTTTAAGTGCCGTTGAAAAAGAGCGCGACGTGCTGACCAACAAACTTGAACAGGCGAAGCGTGACCGAGAAGCCGCATCCGACTTAGCGGGGGTGATGCTTGCCAACGAAACGCACAAAGTCGCCGCTACCAAAGACGCAGAAATTCAAGGCCTGAAAGCCAAGCTCGACGCCAAAGAAGTTGCGCAAAAACTCGCTATCACCGAAGCCGTGGGTGCGGTTGAGAAAGAGCGCGAAGAACTCAAAAGCGGCCTCGCGCTAGCGGAGCTTGAGAAGCAGCTTGCCGAAAAGTCGCTCAAAGACAAGTACGAGACGCAAATCAAGGATCGCGATGATGCGATCGAGCGCCTCAAAGACATGAAGGCGCGCCTGTCAACCAAGATGGTCGGCGAAACCCTTGAGCAGCACTGCGAGGTCGAGTTCAACCGCATTCGCGCGATGGCGTTTCCGACCGCCTATTTCGAGAAGGACAACGACGCGCGAAGTGGCAGCAAGGGTGACTACATCTTTCGCGACTTGGATGAAGCTGGCACTGAGATCGTCTCGATCATGTTCGAAATGAAAAACGAGAGCGATCGCACCGCGACCAAAAACAAGAACGAGGACTTTCTAAAAGAGCTGGACAAGGATCGCATTGAAAAGGGCTGCGAATATGCGGTGCTGGTCTCCCTGCTCGAGCCCGACAGTGAGCTCTACAACACCGGGATCGTGGACGTGTTTCATCGCCACCAAAAGATGTACGTCGTCCGGCCACAGTTTTTTCTGCCGATCATCACACTGCTGCGAAATGCAGCCATGAACTCGCTCAAGTACAAGTCGGAGCTCGCGCTCGTAAAGGCGCAGAACATCGACATCACAAACTTTGAAAGCAACCTCGAGACATTCAAGACAGCCTTCGCTCGGAACTACGACCTAGCGTCCAATAGTTTCAAAAAAGCAATCGACGAAATCGACAAGTCGATCGATCACTTGCAGAAGACAAAAGACGCCCTGCTCGGCACCGATCGAAACCTTCGTCTTGCCAACGACAAGGCGCAAGACGTGACGATCAAGAAGCTAACGCGGGGCAATCCGACGATGGCGGCAAAGTTTGCCGACCTCTAGAGTCACAGCACTTTGATGCGGGATGAATAGCTTCACGACATGTGCCGCGCTACGCCTTATTTAATGGCGCTTGAAGCTAGGCGCTGCGTTTAAAACTTCACCTGAGCACCCAGCTCCAGCACGCGATTCGTGGGGATTTGGAAGTAAGCGGTCGCTGCCTGAGCGTTTCGCGCCATGAGGCTAAACAGCCGTTGTCGCCATACTGAAATGCTCGGACTTCGAGTCGGCACCAGCACTTCACGCGACACGAAAAACGAGGTGTCCATCATGTCGAATTCAATGCCGTGATCCTTCGCGGCGATGGTCAGTGCTTTCGGAATGTCCGGCGCATTCATGAAGCCGTAGTTCACCACCATTTTGAAGAACCCGTTGCCGAGATCGTCAATCTTCACCCGTCTGGCGCGCGTAATTAGCGGCACGTCGTCAAAGTGAACGTGCAGCACGATATTGCGTGCATGCAGGATTTTGTTGTGCTTCAGGTTGTGCAGCATCGCCGCCGGCATTTCCTCCGGCGTCGAGGTCATGAACACCGCCGTGCCTGGCACCCGAGTGGCGTCACGCGACAGCGCCACGATCATCGGGGCTAGCGGCAAGGCGGTCTCTTGGCGCTGCTGCGCCATCAGGCTTCGACCCCGTTTCCAGGTAGTCATAAAAACCAACACGACGAAAGCGATCACCATCGGAAACCAACCGCCATCGGGAATCTTGATCGCGGTCGACGCCAACAGCGCAATATCGACAATCAAAAATAGGCAAAACAACAATCCGGCTGATACCCGATTCCACTTCCACAAACCGATGGCAACAACGGCAAATAGCACGGTGTCAATGAGCATCGCGCCGGTCACCGCCAGACCGTACGCTGCGGCGAGATTTGACGTGCTGCGGAAGGCGATCACCACGATAAATACCAGCACAAACAACGTCCAGTTGATGGCCGGCAGATAGATTTGGCCTTCACTTTTGTGCGACGTATGCACCACTTTCATACGCGGCAAAAAGCCCAGCTGAATGGCCTGCCGACCGATCGAGAAAGCGCCAGAAATTACCGCTTGTGAGGCGATCACGGTTGCTGCGCCGGCCAGAATCACCATCGGAATCAGCATGAAATGCGGCACCTGATCGTAAAACGGATGCATCTTGCATGCCGTCGCGGGCGAGCTCAGCGCCTGCGCCGCGCAGGTTTTTAAAATCAGCGCGCCCTGACCAAAATAATTTAGCACCAGCGTCGGCATCACCCAGGCAAACCAAGCCACGCGGATCGGCTTGCGGCCAAAGTGGCCCATGTCGGCGTACACCGCTTCGGCACCGGTCACCGCAAGCACTGCCGAGCCCAGCACCACTAGAGAGAGCTTCGGATTTTCAAACAAGAACGACAGCGCGTAGATCGGGTTTAGCGCAGCGAGAACCGCCATGTTTGACGACAGGTGATAAATACCTAGCCCACCCAACACCAAAAACCAGAACGCCATGATCGGGCCGAACCACTTGCTGACGCGACCGGTGCCGCCCGCCTGCACGTAAAACAAACCAGTCAGAATCAGCAGCGCCACTGGCACCACGAACACCTGCAAATTCGGGTTGATTTCGGTTAACCCCTCCATCGCGCCAAGCACCGACACGGCCGGCGTGATGATCGAGTCACCAAAAAAAAGCGCCACACCAAAGATGCCGAACAGCGTTAAATAGCGCCGTCGCGCCACGCTCGACACCGCCCGAAGCGCGAGGGCGAGCAACGCCATAGTGCCGCCTTCACCCTGATTGTCAGCACGCAAAATCAGGAAGGCGTACTTGATCGCCACCACAATAGTGAGCACCCAAAAGATAATTGACAGCAGACCAAACACGTTTGCCTCGGTCAGGGCGATGCTATGGGTAGCGCTGAAAAAAACCTCTTTCAGCGTGTACAACGGCGAGGTGCCAATATCGCCGTAAACCACGCCTACGGCGCCGAGCGATAGGGCGGCCAGACGCGCCCCTTTGGGATGCGTAATGGGTTGCGCGCTGGACGGGTTTGAACTCATGAATAGGCGAGTGACCGAATGCAAGAGCGCGGATTGTATGCCCGCGCTGAAGTTTGTATGCGGCGCGGCGTTTT
This sequence comes from Burkholderiales bacterium, assembly GCA_014378555.1. Taxonomy (GTDB): domain Bacteria; phylum Pseudomonadota; class Gammaproteobacteria; order Burkholderiales; family Casimicrobiaceae; genus Casimicrobium. Next base: position 4,644 of record JACMNN010000123.1, read on the forward strand.
ACCGACGACCTACGCCCGATTCAGCGGCAAATTTAACAACAAATTCTGCGGCTTAATTTTCAATTTGCCGTCCGCGTCCATTGCCATCGCCAGATAAACAGGCCGTCCGGCGATGTTGGCTCGCATATCGGCTGGGTTTTTGAAGCGCAACTCAAACAGGCACAGCAGCCGAGTCATGCGTTCTTCGTCCACCGGCGCGTTGTTGTAAAGATCGTTCAAGATGCTGCTCGCCATGACGTCGAGCCCGACGTGCCAAACCCACTGCTTGTCGTCAATTTCACGACGATGCACGATCGTCACCTCGACGCCCAAAAAGTGCGCCACCCACTTTTCCAGCACCCGCATCAGCGCGTCCAACGCCGGTTGCCCGCGATTGACGCTGACCGCGAGGTCATGCCGCTCGTCGCGCTGCCAATAAATCGCGGCGTTGTCAGTCGACAGCACATCGAGATCAATCGATCGCGTCGGCGTGTTCTGTTTTTTCAGCAGCTCACCGAGCGAGCCAAAGCCG
>JACMNN010000124.1 GCA_014378555.1 Burkholderiales bacterium
GCAGCTGCCACGCGCACAGCTCATCCAGCTGGTTGTTTGCGGCATCCATTCCTGTCGCAACCTAATTTTCATATTGCTCATGAACCAGCCAGAAACACTCGCCACGCTGCAAGCCACCGTCTTTGCCCCCACTTATGTCCGCAACATTCGCCTGCTCGCCTGGGTTCGCGAAATGGCCGCTCTGATGCAGCCCGCTCACATCAGCTGGTGCGACGGCTCTGAAGAACAATACAACCAGCAATGCGCTGATTTGGTGAAAGCCGGCGTCTTCAAAAAACTCAACCAGGCAAAACGCCCTAATTCGTATCTTGCCTGCAGTGACCCGTCCGACGTGGCGCGCGTCGAAGACCGCACCTTTATCTGCAGCGAGAAAAAAGAGCATGCCGGCCCCACCAACAACTGGATGGCCCCGGCTGAAATGCGCGACACGCTCAATCCGCTGTTCACCGGCGCGATGCGTGGCCGCACCATGTACGTGGTGCCGTTCTCGATGGGCCCGCTCGGCTCGCCGATTGCGCACATCGGCGTTGAGTTGTCTGATTCCGCCTACGTTGCTGTCAACATGAAAATCATGACGCGCATGGGCAAAGGCGCCATTGATGCACTCGGCGAATCCGGCGAATTTGTGCCGTGCGTGCACACCGTTGGCGCACCCCTGTTGCCGGGCCAAAAAGACGTCACCTGGCCGTGCAATAAAACCAAATACATCGTTCACTATCCCGAAACGCGCGAAATCTGGAGCTTCGGCTCCGGCTATGGCGGCAATGCACTGCTCGGCAAAAAATGCTTTGCGCTGCGCATCGCGTCGAACATGGGTCGCAGTGCGGCCGCTCAGGGCGGCACGGGGTGGGTGGCAGAGCACATGCTGATCCTCGGCGTCACCAATCCGCAAGGCAAAAAGTATCACGTCGCAGCGGCCTTCCCGTCGGCCTGCGGCAAGACCAATTTTGCGATGCTGATACCGCCCAAAGGTTTTGAAGGCTGGAAGGTCACCACCATCGGCGACGATATCGCATGGATCAAGCCCGGCGCGGACGGCCGTCTTTACGCGATCAACCCAGAAGCCGGTTATTTCGGCGTTGCCCCCGGCACCAACGAAAAATCCAATCTCAACTGCATCACCTCCATCAAGCGCGACACCATCTTCACTAACGTCGCCCTGACCGACGACGGGGATGTGTGGTGGGAGGGCCTCACCCCTACGCCGCCGGCGCACTTGATCGACTGGCAGGGCAAAGATTGGTCTCCCGCCATTGCCAAAGAAACAGGCGCTAAAGCTGCGCACCCGAATTCACGCTTCACTGTCGCGGCCACCAACAACCCAGCACTTGACCCCGAATGGGACAACCCGGCGGGCGTGCCGATTGACGCGTTCGTGTTCGGCGGCCGGCGCAGCACCACGGTGCCGCTGGTAACCGAAGCGCGCGACTGGGTGGAGGGCGTCTACATGGCCGCCACGCTCGGCTCCGAGACGACAGCCGCCATCACCGGGCAAGTCGGCGTGGTGCGCCGTGATCCGTTCGCGATGATCGCGTTTGCTGGTTACAGCATGAGTGATTACTTTGCGCACTGGCTCAACCTCGGCGAGAAGCTCGCGCAATCCGGCGCCAAGCTGCCCAAAATTTTCACCGTGAACTGGTTCCGCAAAGACGCCGATGGCAAATTCGTTTGGCCGGGGTTTGGCGACAACATGCGCGTCATGGCCTGGATGCTGGAGCGGGTTGAGGGCGAAGGCAAAGGCAATGAACATGCCTTCGGCATCACGCCAGATTACGCTGACCTGAATTGGAATGGCAGCGACTTCTCCGAGGCCCAATACCAAAGCGTCACTAGCATCGACCGCGATGCGTGGTCCGCCGAGATGAAGCTGCATCAAGAGCTATTCAGCCAACTTGCGCACAACTTGCCAGCCGAATTGCCAGCGACCAAAGCAAAAATCGAGGCGCGATTGGCAGCGTAGCGCTGCGGCTTCGAAAAGCGCGCCCTATGAAACCGCCTCTACTAAAGGGGCGTATAACTAGTTGAAGTTCGCCACGTTGAACACTGCGTTACGTTCTGTAACAGCGCCGCGCATTCACATAACGCTCACTCGCGCTATGGTTAGCCTATCCGCCGGGTGACGTCACGCGTCACCGGCCCCACGAATAAGAGCACCCCGCATGAAGCCTAGCGCCCCTAGTCCAATTCTGTCCGCGCTGTTAGCGCTCACACTCGCGGCAACTGCGCTGATGACGTTGTCTAGTGTTGCATCCGCGCAAAGCGTCAGCAACGGCCGCTCGCTCTACATCACCCCACAGGTCAGCGGGCAGCTCAGCTGCGGTAACGCGCAATGCCACAGCTCTGACCCCACGTTCAATCAAAACCGCATTCAGAACGGCGCCAATAACCCAGCTGCGATTGACGCTGCGACCAAAGGCGGCGTGTCAACTATGGCGTTTCTAAGCGGCAGATTGTCGTTGACGCAGCTCGCCGATCTGGCAGCCTACATCGCCAATCCCGCCGCCACCAACAGCGCACCCATTGCCACGTTATCGTCCACCACGCTCGGCTTCGGTTCGATCAATATCGGCGCTACCAGCCCGGTGCAGTCGATCACACTGACCAATACCGGGGCGGCCACGCTGCAACTGTCGGCCATCACGCTGAGCAATGCCGAATTCGCGCGCAGCAGCACTGGCTGCACGCCCAGCACAGCACTCGCTCCCGCGACCAGTTGCTCCGTGTTCCTCACCTTCACACCAACGAC
>JACMNN010000125.1 GCA_014378555.1 Burkholderiales bacterium
AAATTTCTGGGCTAAACGTCAACTCGACACGGTCACGTAATATTGCAAGGCAGCACTAAGGAGCCACCGTTATGTCCACATTCAAAGCTTATCTAACCACTCAAGAAGGCAAAACGTCCAAGACCGAATTGGTCGATTACTTGGTCGATCAGCTCGACGCAGGTGAGGTGTTGATTAACGTTGATTATTCGACGGTGAACTACAAAGATGCGTTGTCGGCGACGGGGGCAGGGCGGATCATCCGGCGCTTTCCGTGCATCGGTGGCATTGATTTGGCGGGTACGGTGCAAGCCTCAACGGACGCCGGGTTCACTGTGGGCGACAAGGTGATTGCGCATTCGTATGACGTGGGTGTGGCGCATCACGGCGGCTACGCGCAGAAGGCTCGAATGCCGGCGTCGTGGCTGGTGCCGATTCCGCACGGCATGTCGACCTTTGACGCGATGACCTATGGCACAGCGGGCTTCACCGCTGCACAAGCCGTGCAGCGCATGCAGCATGACGGATTGCGTCCGGCCAACGGCCCAGTGCTGGTAAACGGCGCGACCGGCGGTGTGGGTATGGTGGCCATTGAAATTTTGGCGAAGCTGGGCTATGACGTGGTAGCTGTGACCGGCAAGGAAAAAGATGTCGATCTGCTCAAGGCGCTCGGCGCAAAACAGGTATTGATTCGCGGCCAATTTGAGATGACAGAGAAGCCGCTGGGTGCCGAAACTTACGCCGGCGCGGTGGACAACCTCGGCGGCGAACAGTTGTCGTGGTTGACGCGCGTGATGAAGATCGGTGGCACGATTGCCAGCGTCGGTCTGGCGCAGGGTTGGGAAGTTAAAACCACCGTGATGCCGTTTATTCTTCGCGGCGTGTCGTTGCTGGGAATTGACAGCGTGAACTGCCCGATGGCGCTGCGACGTGAGCTGTGGGCGAAGCTGGCTAACGAATGGAAATGCGACAAGCTCGCGTCACATTGCCGTATCGTGCCGTTTGAAGCATTGCCGTCAGTGTTTGAAGACTACGTAAAGGGCGCGGTGACTGGGCGGACGGTAGTGAAGATTGGCTAGCGAGTCCGCGGAAAGCAGCTCGCCAGCTCCATATGAAATGGGGCACAGTGACAAAGGTTGTCACCTAACGTTTGCTACTACGGCTGGCGCGCAGAAGCCACGGCCCTTGCTAATCCGTCGTATTTATTGTCACCCAACACCGCACCCGCTAAGCCAAAGGCGCGCGACACCGCGACAGCGCTGACCCTGCGGAATTCGCCGGTGCGATCTCGCTCTTTGGCGCTGCCCGATCGGGTGTTGCCGGTGGCTTGCACCACGCCATTGATGGCGACGCGGGACTCCAACCAGCCCAACGCACGGCGCAACTTGGGTTCGATGTCGCGGCGCATATCGGCGGTGGCCGCGTGGTCGTAGAAGCGCAGCAAATAGACCAGCGCCTCCGCCTGAAAGCTCACGTCAAATCCGCCCGCCTCAGGAAAATAGCCCGACGCGTGCATTTTTGACAGGCCGGTGCGCACCATTTCTTCAGCCGCCAACGCAAGCGCGGGATTGCTCGTGACGCGTGCGCTGACGCCAAGTGCGTATCCGCTGAGCAGGTAGCGTGAGGCGTATCTATCGAACTGCGCGGACGCGACTTTGGGGCGGTTAGCGTCGACCAGCCACAGCGCAGCGCGCGCGAGTTTGGGCCGAATTACTTCGATGCGCTGCGCGTAGTTTCGCGCGTAACCGGTGGTTTCTAATAACCAGATTGAATGCGCGGTAGCAGCGAGGAAGTAGCTCGCACCCAAATAATTGTCCGCGCATGGAAAGCTACCGTCGGCGCTTTGCTGGGCGAAACCCCACTCTAGCGCAAGCACGCCGGCGTTGATCAGATCGTCGCGGTTGCGATTGACGCCCGCGCCAATGACAGTATCGGCAAAGCGCTGCTCTTCGATAAACCAGCTGCCATTTTTGCGCGCAGATGCTTCCCAGCCGCGATTGACGCCCATCGCACCGGATTTTTCTACCTGCCGCAGCAGCGCATCGGCGTTGCGATAAAAGGTGTCAGTCAACAGCGAACTGCGTTCATAGGCAGCATCCAGACCCGCGCCTGCTGCGCGCCATTCGAGTTGAACCGCGACCGGCGGCGGCGGGCTTGGCAGCGTGGGCGCGACCGCGACTGCCGCCACGGCGGGATAGTCAATGCCGCGTGGTGCTGGCGTGCGCGTGGCGCAGCCAGTCAGAGCAATCAATGCAATGCATAAACCAAATCGCACCGGCAACGTATGCACAACTAATTCCTAGGTTTTAGGCGCTGAACGATATGATCGATTATCTTTTTTGGGCGCTTTCGCCGCTACTTTCTTACTAATCGTTTTTGACTTTTTAGCTTTAACGCCTTTTCGTTTGGGCTCGCTACGCGCGTCTGATTTTTCGTCCTTGGTGCTCGCACTCATCACGACCGGCCGGGTGGTGTCGCGCTTGAAGCGGTCGTCCATTCGCTTATCCACCGCAGCCGTATCTTTGCGCATTTGATCGTTTGCAGCCTTGCCGGCCGCCTTTTGTTCAGCCGTCTCCCGCGTCGGCGCGATGGCCCTGGCCGCATTTCCAGGCGCACAGGCAGTATCGCCGTAAACGACTTTGCCGTCGACATCGCAACGTATCGCTGTTTGCGCGCTCACTAATGTGGCTGTGAGGCCTAGGGTCAGCGCTACCGTCATGATAAGAATGCTTCGCATTGATCGCTCCAAATAAATGTCTATTCGCCGTATTTTGCCGCGCAAAACACAGCGCCGTCGTTTTGCCACTGGGTTCCCAGCGGCGTCTTCGCTAAAAGCGTTTCCGTCATGTAGCGATGATTAATGGTCGACTTGTTAAAAAGTCGAACGACTTTCACCGTGTCATCCGGGCAGATAGGCGGAAGCGCTGGGGGCAACAGCGTATTGATTGGAATGAGGCTCTGCGCACGCATGGCAATACCCTCGTCGCGAGCCCATGGCTGCGCTCGTATCAGCGCGCAGTCGCTCGTCGAAGTGCTGTAGAAATGACTGTTGAGCATCGCGCCATCATTGGCCCAAAAACGACACATCTCCGCGCCTAGGGGCGCATCAAGCCGATGCGTCGCAAAACGTTGACCGGTACGCTGCCAGGTTGCGGGAAAAGAGTCGAGCAACGACATTTCGGAGGCGCGCCCAGTCATAAAGTATTTCTTTATGTCCGGCGCGTAATACTCCACCACCTCTAGCTCTTCGCGCGAACCCCACGCCAGCGTCTTGCGAATTTTTACCTGATCATCCGCTCCGCCGGGTACGTTGACAATTGTGTTGAACGCCACGCGGTCTGCCTGATCTCGAGACAACTGCGCGCTCAAAAACATAAACGTCCAACCGAATACCTCCGGTGCGTCCTGAACGCGGAAACCGTGCGGCATACCTTCAATAGTCACGAAATATTTTGAACCACCCAGCGCCTCGATCATCTGAGATGTGCGACTAATGGGGGCCACCACATCGGCCGTGCCGCCGATACCAAGGTAGGGCACACGCACCGAGCGCACCCCGCCGTTGCTATCACCAAAGGCCGACAGAAAATTCTGCCCGGAATAAGGCACATAACCCACCACCGCTTTGTAACGATTGTCGCGCACAATTACGCGCTCTGCGCCGCCCCAACTTGCGGTGATCTTCGCGCCTTGCGCGAGCATCATCGCCATGCCGCCCAACGACGCACCAAAGCCAACGATACGGTCTTGATCAACGCGGCTGGCGTATTCCGGCTTGCTCAAAATGTAATCTAGGCCCTGCGTGAGCCCGAGCGGACGAATCGATTCCATCTCGGCAATTTCGGCATATTTGGTCAACACGTAAAACGCGTCATTCACATTGTCAATATGAATGCGCGAATAGCGTGCGTCAGCATGAAATGGCGCAAACACCACATAGCCCTCGGCTGCCAAACGACCTGCCACCTGCACGTAGTCGTCGCCCAGCGGCGAACCCGCTAAGCCGTGGCTCATCATCATCAGTGGCCACTTGCCGTCGCTGACTTCGGGGTTGGTCGCGATTAACGGCGCCTCGGCACCACGCTGCATCTTCGGCACCTTGATACCAGATGGCAACACGTAGTCTGCGCGCGTATTAGTTGCGGTGGTCGGGTAGCAGGCCATGGCGGCAAACTGCAGTTGCTTACCCCCCTGTTTTTCGAACACATCGATCTCGCTGACCTTCGGCACCGTGACCTTGTAGCTCAACGCATCCGCCGGACTCACCAACAACTCGGTCACGTAATGTGAACCGTCAGAAAGTGGGGTCCCTTCCCAGTAGTCGCTCGCTGCTGCGCCCGGCTTAACCCGCGAAAAGTCTTGTTCGACGTTGCTGCACGCGACCGGGTATTTGCCGTTGACCGAGGGGATGATGCCGCTAGCGTGGGTGAGTGTCGTGGTTAAAGTAGCGGTCGCAAGGACCGCAATAAGCGTTCGTTGCGCGCGTCGGAGGAGGGAGAAATTTAGGATTTTCATATGCGAATTTTGGAGATTACCAAACGGCCGGCTTGTCGGCAAATGCCGACAGTGTGCGTCAGCTATTGCCCTAGGCGCGGGCATCAGCAAAATTACCAGCACTTATCAGACTTACCTGTGGCCA
>JACMNN010000126.1 GCA_014378555.1 Burkholderiales bacterium
AAAACGCAGGGCTTCAATGCGCTCACAAGACAGCTCGATGCCCGACACTTCGTGCGGGATCGGCAACCGCTCGATGCGCGCGTTGAACAGCCGTAACCAGTCACTCGCCTGATGCGTTTCGTGGGCGGCTTGCAGGGCAAATTCAGTGTGTTTAAGCGTACCCATCTGGAAGCGAAACAGAATCGCTTGGGTAGCAGCGGCACGACCACGCAAAAAGTCTTGCAGTTGCATCAACAGTTGCTCAACCCCCGGCATCCAGTGCGATTGTTCGCGGGCTAAATCTGGGAATTCCACGGTTTCACTGTAGCGCGCGGTGGGTTGCCAGTAAGGCAGCGCTTCATTAAATTCTCCGTAGGCACGACCGAGTAGCAACGGCAGCGCCTTGCCGAACCGTTTGCCAAGGGCGGCGGCGGGAATATTGCGCACCGCTGCCAAATGATGCAGGTTTAACGCTCTGAGGGCATCCAGCGCGTCCAGCGGTAAATCGGTGCAGTCCAGCATCAAATCATCAAGCCATTCGCCGATGTTGCTGCCGACCACTAACTGGCGATGCGCACGCGCCAACCACTTGGCACCGCTGGCGGTTGGCGCAACGATCACATGCGCGCGTAAGCTCATGGCGGCCGCTATGGCTTGCGCGCGCTGCTGCAACGCAGCTAGACCGCCGAATAACGTGACCGACGCGGAGATTTCGAGCAGCACGCCGAAAGTTTGGTCGATATGGACGTTGGGTGTGAGTTGACTGGTCTGCTCTGCGAGCCGTTGCAGCAGGGCTGTTTCGCGCAGCGGCTCACGCACCAGTGACACCAACATTTCGCTCAGCGAGTTAGCTTCGGCCAGCGACTGCCCGACATCAATACCTAAGCGCGCGGCTTTTTGATTGCGCGCGACGATTTGATCCCGTCGGGCGTCACGCTCAAAGATTACGACCGGGGCTGACTCGATCAGCGAGCGCGAGAAAGCTTGTAGCGGTAGAGAGGGAAGATAGAAAGCAAGCCACATGGCAACGTTTTGACGGCAACGCCGATGGCATCAGTGCGCGACGCGCGTGTCGGCGGACGAAACCAAACCTGACGCGACGACAAGGGGTTGAGTCGCCGTCGTGACCGAACTGTCGATCATCGGGCTCTGAGACTTGGTAAAGTGGCCGGTCATGACGGCTGTGTTCAACTGCGAGCGTGCTGCCAAATGGGTGAACAATTTAGGTTGAACTGTAGCGCGATCGAGGCAAATCAACGGAGGCGCTAACGACTGTCCGCGACACTTAAGCACCTGCAATCGCACTTGCGATTCTGTGACGCTGTAATCTAGGCGCAACCATGCCGGTGACGGCTGCGCCATGCAACTCGTTGTCCGAAAATGAATCAGCAGCGTGTCGCGACCGATGCACGCCATGTGCAGGCGACGCAGAGATTCGATGGCGGTGTTGGCGCGTGGCGGGCTCCACAACACCACCATGCCCGGTAGCCCGGTTTTTAATGCCTGCTCGGTTGACCAGAGGTTGTCGGCAAACTGTTTAACAGTCGGCGCGGGGTTAATCTGTGAAATGCGTTTGACATCAATCCCCGCTTGGCGCAACGCTGGAGAAAATAGCTTGTGCGGCACGCCAATACACAGAATCGGGCGTTTCTCGTGGCTGAGACGTGCCATCGCCGGTGACAGCAGCGACAACTCGCCACAACCCACGGTGTCGGTCATGATTTCGGTCATCGCGCCGGGGGGCCAGCCGCGCCAAGGCAAATAGGCATCAAGTGCGGAATACCCGGTGCCAATACCTGCAGCTGCCACTCCTCCCGCGCCGACGTGATTCGGCAGCGTGGCTTGCAGCGACGGGCTTTGTGCGATCAGTTGTAGCAGGGTAGGGCGCATGATGATGTCAGCAATAAATACTGTATAGATTAACAGTATACAAGCCTAGCCCTACCGAAAAAACTAACCGTCAACTCCGTTCGTGCTGTGCCTAGTCTTCATGGTGGTCAGTCACCGCCATGAAGACACCAGGGAACCCGCTCGACCTGCGCTTACGTGCGTTACACAACGGACCCTACACCGCGAAACGCGCCGTATTACTTGTGTGTCTTTGACAGCGTGGTGCGCTTGGTCCCTGCGTCTTTGCCGTCGGAAGTTTTCGTGTGGCTCGCGTCTGTGGTGGTTGACGGATTCGATTGGTTACCTGAACCGGTTCCTTTTGTATCGGGCGTCGCCTTGGTGTCTTTAGCGGTTTCTTTTTTGTCTCTACTGTTGGCTTGGGCGGTGTTGGATTGATCCATGATTAGCTTTCAAGAGTGGTTTATCTAAAAAATTCGGCAAGATCAGCGTTTACAAAATTTGCGATGCTGGCCGCTATGAAAGTTAATTTCATCGGTTCGCACTTGGCATAGGTCAAGCGCGCCGCGTCGAGTAGGACACCGTGCTTTAGCGCTTTTTTCTTGAATTTAACGATACGCGTTGGCGCAAAGACATGTGTTTATCAGGCTGTACGCATTGACAGTAATTGCCTCGGCAAGCGATAATGGCCGATGCGCGTTACCTTTCCCAATTCTCCGTATTCTCTTGAACAATTATTCGAGCCAGCGGGGGACCAGCCCACGGCCATTGCCACGCTTATCGATGGCATCGATTCTGGGTTGCAGTTTCAGACCTTGTTGGGCGTAACCGGCTCTGGCAAGACGTTCACCATGGCTAACGTGATTGCGCGCACTGGGCGACCGGCCATCGTGATGGCCCCGAACAAAACCTTGGCGGCGCAGCTTTATAGCGAGTTTCGCGAGTTTTTTCCGGACAACGCGGTGGAGTATTTCGTCTCCTACTACGACTACTACCAGCCGGAGGCGTATGTGCCGTCGCGCGATCTGTTCATCGAAAAAGACAGCGCGATCAACGAGCATATCGAGCAAATGCGGTTGTCGGCAACCAAGAGCATCATGGAGCGCAAGGATTGCATCATTGTGGCGTCGGTGTCGTGCATTTACGGTATCGGCGATCCGGTGGATTACCACTCGATGATTTTGCATTTGCGTGAGGGCGACAAACTCGATCAGCGCGCGGCTATACGGCGCTTAACGGAAATGCAGTACGACCGAAATGACATGGATTTTTCGCGCGGCCGCTTTCGCGTTCGTGGCGAAGTGCTAGATATTTTTCCGGCTGAGCATGCCGAAACTGCAGTGCGGGTGACCTTCTTCGATGACGAGATCGAGGTGCTGCAGTTGTTCGATCCGCTCACCGGCCACATCAAGCAAAAAATCGGTCGTTTCACCGTGTTCCCTGGTTCGCATTACGCCAGCCCGCGTTCGAACGTGCTGCGCGCGGTTGATCTGATCAAAGCCGAATTGCATGAACGAAAAAATCAGTTCGTCAGCGAGATGAAATTGCTGGAGGCGCAGCGCATTGAGCAGCGCACGCGCTTTGATCTCGAGATGATGAGCGAGATTGGATTTTGCAAAGGCATCGAGAACTATTCCCGACACATGAGTGGGCGCAAGCCGGGTGAGCCGCCGCCGACGCTGATCGATTACATGCCGCGCAATTCGTTGATGTTTATTGACGAGTCGCACGTCACCGTCAGCCAGGTCGGTGGCATGTATCACGGTGATCGATCGCGCAAAGAAAACTTGGTGAATTACGGCTTTCGGTTGCCCAGCGCGCTCGACAACCGACCGCTCAAATTTGAAGAGTTTGAAAAGCTCATGCCGCAGACGATTTTTGTGTCGGCAACGCCGCAAAAATATGAGCAAGAGCATGCCGATCAGGTGGCGGAACAACTGGTTCGCCCCACAGGTTTGGTCGATCCCATTTTGTTTGTGCGCCCGATTGCCACGCAGGTGGATGACCTGCTTGCCGAGGCAAACTTGCGCGCACAAAAAGGCGAGCGGGTGATCGTGACCACGCTCACCAAACGCATGGCCGAGGACTTAACCGATTACCTAAATGAGAACGGCCTGAAGGCCCGCTATCTGCATTCGGACATCGACACGGTGGAGCGCGTAGAAATCATTCGCGACTTGCGACTGGGTGAGTTTGATGTGCTGGTGGGCATCAATCTTTTGCGCGAAGGTCTGGATATTCCAGAGGTTTCGCTGGTCGCCATTCTGGATGCCGATAAAGAAGGCTTTCTGCGCGCTGAGCGCTCTCTGATTCAAACGATTGGTCGGGCCGCGCGGCATATCAACGGCACCGCCATTTTGTATGGCGACAAGATTACCGATTCGATGCGCAAAGCCATCGATGAGACCGAGCGTAGGCGTAACAAACAGATTGCCCATAACCTTGAGCATGGCATCACGCCGCACGGCGTGAAGAAAGCAATCAAAGACATGATCGACGGGGTCTATGATCCCGACGAAGAAAAGCGCGTGTTGCGTGAAAGCAAGGCGAAGGCCGAGTTTGGCGCGATGGACGAAAAGTCGCGCGCAAAAACACTTAAATCGCTGGAGAAAGCGATGCTCGACGCCGCGCGTAATCTTGAGTTTGAGAAAGCCGCTGAGATGCGCGATCAGCTCACCAAGCTTAAGGAAGAAATGTTTGGCGTGGGGCATGCGGGGACGGGGTGACCGTGTCCTGAACTTAGTGTCGCGCAACGAAAGCGTCCGTCCATAAGCTGTGTGCGGGTTAGGACTATTCCGACCATTTTTCTCCGCAGCGCACTGGTAAATAACCTTCTTCGGTGAAGCTTTGCCGCTAGTCTGCCCGCAGGCAAAATAGCGAAACCATGAAACTAGCATCTTAGGATGCAAAGAAAATTTATTTCTGGTTTCAGTCTAATTGAGCTGATGGTCACGATCTCGATTCTGGCGATCTTGGCCTCGATTGCAGTGCCCAATTTAGGGCCATTTCTTGATAGCTCTCGATTGCGCGCCATTTCAGGAGACGTGTCGGCCAGCCTCGCCGAGGCCCGATCCGAAGCAATGAAACGCGGTACCTACGTGTCCGTTGCGCCTGCAACAGCGAGCGGAAACTTGTCTGATGGTTGGGTGGTGTTTTTAGACAACGTGCCGCCAGACGGCATGGTGTCAACAACATCCACCGTCATATCGCGGCAGGCGGCATACGGTGGGGATGTGTTGGCCCGCGCCTCGATCGGTGGATCACAAGCGTTTGTTACGTATGACCGATTAGGTCGTTCTGTGTTGACCAATCTCGGCACTGGTGCGGGTCGAATCGAAATGCAAATCGGGTCCATTGGCGCTGCTCGCAAACAGGGCTCACTTTGTATTAACTGGGGTGGCAGGGCTCGACTGGTTGCCGATGTGGTCGGAGGAGAGGCATGCAAATAAATCGAACGGCTGCATTTACCCAGCGCGGATTTGCCTGCCAACGTCGGGGGTTTAGTCTTCTCGAAGTGCTGGTCACGCTCGTACTGGTCGCTATTGGTTTGTTGGGTGTCGCGGGGATGCAGGTCGCCGCCATACGGCTGGCAGACGCAGCCGATGTGCGCAGCAAAGGGTCCACCTTTATTGACGGTATGGCTGAACGGATACAAACCAATCCCAACAATGCAGCCGCGTACGCGGTGTCGCTGACCGGTAGCGTGAGTTCGGGCGCTGCCGCTGCCGATGTAACTGCTTGGAAGGCAAGCATTGCGCAGGCACTACCGAACGGTCAGGGCAGCATCACGGTGACCCCAGATGGCAGTTGTCCCGAGGTGACAGCGTCTTCTAGAGTGTGCAATTTAGTGACCATAGTTGTGCAGTGGAGCGAAATCCGTGCGAAACGAGCAATGGGCGGAGCGGCACCGGAAACAGTCATCTTTCAATCAGTGGTTCGGGTCTAGGTGCAGACGTGAATTTTTCTATTGGTGCCAAGCGGCTGGCGGGGCGGACCCCATTTAAACGGCAACGAGGTCTGTCGTTGATCGAACTAATGGTTGCCATGGCGCTGGGCCTGGCAATTGTGGCCGCAGTGGGGTATGTGTATGTTTCGGGCATTGGCGGCTACAAGGTGCAAGACGCTCAATCGCGGATGCAGGAGTCTGCTCGTTTCGTGATCGAAACCGTTTCGCGGGACGTGCGCATGGCCGGTTACTTCGGCTGCACCCGCTCCGACAACCTTGGCAATAAGGGCTACGTTGAGGTGGTCGCATCGCAGCCGGTGATGACGCTGGACATCGACTGGCTCAACGGCGGATCAAACGACACGGTGCTCGATCGATTCGTCGACACCTCATACTTTATTCGTGGCATCTCCGCCTCTGCTTCCAATACACACCCCGCCCTACCCAGATACGCAAAGCTTATGGGGTCACTTAAGTCTGGAACGGATGTATTGCTCGTCATTCGATCAGGAGAAGACCAGCAGAATGCCGTGCAAGATGCGGATCCAACCACCCTTGCCTTTACGTTGCCGCAAAAACTTCCAGGTGTGAGTAGCGGCGACAACGTGACGATGGTGATAAGTGATTGTCGTGTTGCACGAATTTTCAAGCCAACGTATCAGACTGTCAGCGGCAGCCCTACCGTCAGGCTCAACGTGCAAAACGGCATGAATAAAAACAATAACGCGACCGGCGCCATTGATGACCTTAATGGCCAATTCGGCGCTGAGGCCGTAGTGAGCTTATTTACGCCCAGCATTTTTTATGTCGCCAAGCCCTCGCTGGTGGGACGTCTGCCAGAGCTGCGCCGGGTCACCATCGCGCAAAATGAAGCGAGCAACTACGGCAGGTGGAGCGCTACGGGCGGAGAGGTGGTCGCGACCGGTGTCGAGACGTTCCAAACAAGCTACATGGTGACCACCAATATCGGCACCAGTGCCGCGACTTCGCAGGAGTTTTCGCTTGCCGCAATGGAGGCAAGCCCCAGCAACTGGGGCAATGTCACGGCAGTGCGCATTCAATTCACTATGGTGGGACAGGACAGCGGCACCTCAGTCGTTCAAGCTGACGGAAAACTGCGCCAAACTTACGATTTCGTCGTGGGTGTCCGGGCTCGTCAGTACAAAGGTGTGAGCTGAGCATGCGCAGTCATGACGCAAATGCTCACCGTGCTTCGAGTCGACGCCTTATAGCGTCAAGGCAAAAAGGTTTTGCCCTCATCGTCGCGCTGCTGTTGTTGGTCGCACTGTCGTTCATTGGTGTCAGCGCACTGCGTAACGTGACGTTGCAAGAGCGAATGGCCGGCAATCAATATTATCGAACCGTCGCATTGCATGAGAGCGACGGGGCGCTTAGATATGCCCGACAGGTCATCCAGTCGGCGTGGCAAAGCGACGCTATTCCGGCGTCCACCGCGCCGGGTTCAATTGCGCTCTGGGGCAGTCTGGTTCCGCAATCATCCATTGCGTTCTTTGCTTCCGGTGCCAATTGGTCGGGCGCAACCACCGTCCCTAGTTTGTCATCGACTCGTCCGGTAGCAGCCCAAGTTGCAATTGAGGTGCTTGACCAAGGTGCAGCGCCGTGTGATTCGAATACGGAATGTAGGTCGTACTTTATTCGTTCGACCACGCGTGTGGTCGATCCTGTTACCAACGCCTCTATCGTCACTCAGGAATGGTCGACCTATCCAAAATGAATGTACGACCAATACCCCTTGCAATTTTTGCCGCCGCAACAGGTTGTCTCATCGCAATCTCGGCAGCTGCAGACGCACAATCAACGATGGCGCAGTCGCCGATGACTGTGCAGCAACCCGCCCCCCCGATAGTCATGCTCTCGGTCGGGCGCGACGAGCGACTTTATAACGCGGCCTACAACAACTACTCGGACATCGACGGCGACGGTACGATCGACGTGGATTACAAGCCGGGTGTCATCACTTATTTTGGCTTGTTTGATTCGGGCAAGTGCTACAAATACCACGGTTCGAAAAGTCAATTTGAACCGTTTAGTGCCGTGGTCGATGCGGTTGCCAAGACGTGTGGGCAAAGCGTCGCTTGGAGCGGCGATTGGCTCAACTACGTGACCACCTCGCGCATGGATGTGTTGCGCCGGGTGTTTTATGGCGGCAAACGCAGCGAAGATCTGGCCACGACCGTGTTGGAGCGCGCCTACATTCCACAAGACGCGCACGTGTGGGGTTCCGAGTTCAGCAGCACCCGTTCAAGCTATGACATCCGGCAATACACCACGTTGTCATCGCCCGAGGCAAATACTCAGCACCTTTTTGCCAATGCGACGTTAAATGGGTCTGCGGCGAATCCGCCGTTGATGCGTGTTTTGCTAAGCCGCAGTGAACGCATTTTCGATTGGGTTGCCAGAAAAGGCCCGGTTGCCGATCGCCTCATCAGCAACCCGGTTGATGGCAGTGATGCCGTGGTGGAGCCGACGGATTTCGTAGTTCGTGTGCTTGCCTGCGTTAAATCAGCGGCTTTTCCAATGGAGCCTGAATGCAAGGGCTATCCGACCGCTAACCCGACTGTGTGGCGTCCAACGGGCGTTTTGCATGATTATGGTGAAAATCGTTCAGTCGCGTTTGGCCTCATCACAGGCTCGTACGACAAGTCGAGAGCAGGCGGTGTGCTGCGCAAAAACGTAGGTTTTTTCGATGACGAAATTGAGCCTATTACCGGCATGTTTATTCCTGCCGTCAATGGCATCGTGGGCGCCTTTGACAAACTACGAATAGCGCAGTGGCAGGCGGGCGGTTATGCCTGTAGTGGCGACTGCAAAGATTACGGCAACCCGATCGCCGAAATCATGTACGAGGGGCTGCGCTATCTAGGCAGCGGTGGTGCGCCCACCCCCGCTTACGCAATTGGCGCATTAGGCACTGACAGTGCGTTGGGCCTGCCTTTGCCCCTGTGGTTAGACCCATTTCGCCCGGCACTTTTAGGGGGATTGCCGGTTTGTGCCAAGCCTGTCCAGATGGTGGTCAGCGACGTCAATCCCACATTTGACGCGGATCAGGTGCCTGGCACTGCGTTCGGAAGCTTTGCGGGTCCCAGCGCGCCGACTAAGCTTGCCGGCTTGAATGCTTCGAGCTTGGGTCAGACAATTTGGTCTGCCGAAGGATTGGCGGCGCGACACTATTTTTTAGGTGAAAGTCTGGCGCACACAGGCAACACTTATGACGCAGCGCCGACCGCCAAGCTCGCGAGCTCGTTTGGAAACATACGCGGCCTAGCGCCCAGTGACCCGACGCGGCAGGGCAGTTACTATGCCGCAGCCGTGGCTAACTTTGGTGCCAAAAATCCAATTACCTCGCCTGGTAACAGGGCGGTCGATACCTACGCCATCGCTTTGCCGCCGACCACTCCCAGCATCGCAATTCCCACCGGCGGGGGCGCCATCACGGTCACACCGTTTGGCAAAAGTATTGGCGGATGTAACGCGGGTGAGTTCGTTGCAGGAACCCCGTTTTTAACCAATCGTATTGTTGGCTTCTATTTTGAATCGGTAGAAAACGTACCCGGATTCCCAACGACCGCTAACAATGGCGGGCGCGCGATTGGCGCATTCAGGGTCAGTTTTAACGACAACGAGCAGGGTACTGACAACGCCATGAGTGCGGTTGTTCGTTATCAATTTCAGGTCAATATCGACAACAGCGTGACCATGCGGTTACGGTCAGAGTCTGCAGCGCGATGCGTTGATCAAAATTTAGGTTTTGTTGCTACGGGATCAACCACAGATGGCGTTTTTTTAGGGGTGCGCGATTTAGACGGCGCCGGTGGTGCCTATACGCTGAACGATTCTACTCACTCGTTCGACGTAAATTTGACAACCAATGTTCGGGCCTATGCGCCGGCGGGACGCTTGGCTACGAGTTACGAGCGCAATTTCACGCCATCAGGCGCCACAAATTCGGGCGGTTCAATCCCGCAAAATCCGCTTTGGTACGCGGCCAAGTACGGCTCAGCTGGCGGGGTGCCAGACACCAATACCTTGCCTCTGCCAAATTATGCATCCGCGCGCAATCCCGAACGCCTACGCGCTAAAATTGCCGCAGCTCTCGACAACATTTTGAGCAACAGCCAACCAGCGACTGCAGTCAGCATGAGCGGTGGTGTCGTGAGAACAGGCACATCTTTGGCGTTCTCCTCCAACTTTCTTTTTTCCACGCAGAGCGTGCCGCGTTGGGCCGGTTTGCCGATGTCCGCCACCCTCTGGAAGGGTGGCGTGGACGCCCTACGTTTAAACGACGACGGCACACTCGGTAGCGTCATCTGGTCCGCGCGCTTTCCAACCGTCACCACGGCCACCACGCCAGGGGATGACTTTGTCGGCTCCGGTAGGACAGTGATTACCAAAATGGGCTCGCTTGGCTGGGCGCCGTTGAACAACGCTAATTTGGCGACCGACGCCGGGCTCACCGGGCTACTCGCGCCCATCACGATGCAAATACGATTGTTGCCCAAACTTATCGAACAGTTCGGTGCCGTCGCGATGGCAAACCCGGTGCTGCTGCAGCAGCGCACCGCGCAGGCTGTTGCCAACTACGTTAAGGGCGACCCATCGTTGGAACGCGGCAACACGCTGGCGAATTTAGTGGCGGGCACGCTGCGGATTCGCGACACGCCGCTGGGTGATATTGTTAACTCGGTGCCCGCCTATGACGGCCCCACCGATTTGGGCCACAGCAGCAGCGGTATGCCGGGGGCAAACTCGTACGCGACGTATGTTGCCACCACCAAGGCATCGCGGCCAAAACGAATGTGGGTGGGCTCGAACGATGGCATGTTGCACGCATTCAATGCGTCCAACAGTGGCGCGGGAGGACTCATTCAATGGTCATTTATTCCGCAGGCGCTGCAGTCAAAGCTGGTTGATTTGGCGAGCCCGGCGTATGCCCATACCTATTTCATGGATGGCAAAGTCACAGTAGCCGACGTTTTTGATGGTGCAATTTGGCGAACTATTGTGCTTGCAGCCGCAGGCGCCGGTGCGCGAACGGTGGTCGCCATCGACGTGACTGGCAACACCCCTCAGGTGCTGTGGGAGGTGAGTGCCGGCGCGCCGGGCCAACCGTTTGACGATCTGGGTTATGTGCTGGGGCGGTTAGACGTGGTTCGCGTTAATAGCGGCTCAACGACTACGCAGTGGGCGGTGGTGTTTGGCAATGGCTACGAATCATCGGTACGCAGCGGCTCAACGACAAAACGGGTGGCCCGGCTGTTCGTGCTGGATGCTTTAACCGGTACCCAGCTCGGTGCCAAACTCACTGTGCCTGACAGCGCGGGCGTGGCGTACAACGGCCTGAGCAGCGCCGGCATCATTCGTGATCAAACCGTCACCGCTACCCTATCGCGGTCAACGCTAACCGCTTGGGCCGGAGACCTCGCTGGCAACCTATGGCGATTCCGAATCGTTGGCGACCCGTCCACTTGGCGCGTTGAAAGCTTTTCGAACACCAGTAACACTCCGAAGCCACTGTTTACGTCATCCCGCGTGCCAGACGCCGGAGGGACAGCGCTACGGCAGCCGATTACGGCGGAGCCGGCAATTGTCAGGTCGTTGAGCCTTGGTTATTACGTAGCCTTCGGCACCGGAAAGTTTTTTCAAGATGCAGATCGTTCGTCCACGGATGTTCAATCCATGTATTCCATTCGCGATACCGCCACCACTTTTCGAATCGCAAATGCTTCTGCGGCTGCGCTATTGACTGAGGCAGGATCGAATCGGAGTAATTTGCGGCAATTTTCGATCGCGTCGCAAAGCGGCACTGCGGGCGGCACAGGCGTGAGGACGCTGTCGGTTGCCGCCAACGCCGATAGCCAACGTGGCTGGTTTCTCGACTTTAATCAAAACGGCGCTGCAGGCTCACCCGCTGAGCGCATCATTGCCTCGCCAGTGATCTATCTGCCGCTGGTTTATGCGGGTACTTTTCAGCCGTCAGCCGATTCGTGTACGTCCGGTAGTAACGGCTGGTTCATGGCGTTTGGCGCGGACAAAACCGGAGCCACAACAAATTTTGATGCCAATGGAGACGGTGTGTTTGAGTCGACACCGGCAAATGGAGCCCGGACCGGCGGCGGTTTTTCAGGAGGCTTCGGATTGGTTGCAAGCGCAGATGGCACCAAAATGAATTTCGTCGGACTGCCTGGCGCTTATCGCAACTTAAGTCAAGGGTCAGGCGGGCGGTCGCCGGCGCAGGGTGTCGCCAAACGTGTCGATACAGGCGCGGGTAGGATTAGTTGGAGGCAGATTCAGTGACGTCGATCAAGCCGCCTAGATCAAGCCGCAAGCCGCTGAAATTGCATGGCTTTTCGCTTATTGAGTTGATGATTGTGGTGGCCATTGTCGGAATCCTCGCCGCCATCGCGTACCCCAGCTACGTTGAATACGTAGAGCGGGCAAGACGCAAAGACGCAACCGCGGTGATGCTGGAGGCGGCGCAATTTGTCGAGCGTTACTTTACCGAGCGTAGAACCTACGTTGGTGTGGATGCAGCGTTGCCAGCGGCTTTAAGCAGCGCGCCTCGCGAAGGGACCGCCAGTTACAGCATTGCTATTTCCAACACCACAGCAACAAGCTACGTGCTGAGTGCGGTTCCAGTCGCCGCCTACACGCCAGCCAAATGCGGTTCGTTGCGTGTGGATCAGCAAAGTGTTCGTGGCATAAGCAACCCCGCATCGGCCACCGCGATGGAGATCGGTGATTGCTTTAATCGCTAAGCGAACTGCAAGCTGGCAAGAAGCTTAGTTGGACGTTATTTGCCCGAGCTGACGAGCTTTCTTGATAGGAGACGCGCACACGCGATGGACGAAGTCCATCAAGATTCAGGTCAGCGTGACAGCCCCAATTTGCGGCTTCGACAACTCAATCCGTTCATTTCAATTGCGTCACATCGAGGACAGCGGAAAGTTGCCAATCCTCCCCGATTTCCGACGCAACGGCGACCACCCAGTTTTCTGAGTCAACCGTCAGCTGGGACACACTATTGGCCTTGCTCGGGTCGAACGCGCAAAGGACGTAGCTGGCCTCGTTTTTTAAAAAACTGATTATTGGCAGGTGTTCTGATTTATCGGGCGTCTGGGCAATTCGCGCATCGGCAAAGTTGCAAATCACTTCGCAACCGACCAGCACCACGTTATTGCTATCTTCCAACCAGCGTACTGCGGCTATCGTCCATGGCTCCGATACGCTTCCGCGCAGGCAAAGAAACGTTCCTACACATAAGTTCGCCTCGCTCAACTCGTAGCGCAGCAGAAAGCCCCCGTCGCTGTGATTCTCAACGATTGCAGAATGAGTGTGGTGGCTGGCTGAGGTCCCTGGGGCGGTGATTGGCTTGGCCTGCTCTTGCAGCGCGCTCCAACACTCAATAAATCCCACCACCGTCGATACGACGTCTTCACGTCCGACGCGGGGGATTGATCTGGCATTGGTGTAGCCAAATTCGCGCATCGCGCGTCGAACAAAATCCTGCATTTCTTGCGCTGATAGCCCGACTTGCAGCGCTGATTGCAGCAGCGCTTCATAAACGTCACTTGGGGCGTGTCGCGAAGGCGGTGTCGCCAGTTCACGCATAGTGAACGCCGCGTCTTGCGCGTTAATGTAGAGCGGTGCAATCGGTTCCCACGTCGTGGGAACTCTGGCAAATGGCATCGGCGGCACATCGCTTAGAAGATCGGATGCGGCCAGCCCAGAGCCGGCGTGAGTGGGCGACACTAGGGTGAAGCTGCACGTTTTGCACAGGATTCCAACCAACCGCACCGCAACCGGAAGGCGACCGGGCGCTAATGACAGTGGGTTCAGCCATGCCATTAACCAAACTTGCAACACCTGATGAGTGAGGGCTTCGCGGTTTTCTCGATCCGGAAATCGTTCGGAGATGATGTAGCCGGTCAACGCGTAAACGGTTCGCCAAAATCCCGGCGGCGGTGCGCAGAATCCGAGGTTGCAGCCGGCGTAGATTCGGGCTAAAACACGCAGCGCGGTTTCAATCGCTTTGGTTGAGAGCAGGGTGGTCTTGTACAACACGATGGGGTGCGGTTGACCTAATCCAGCCCGGTGCCATAGTGTTTTTGCCAAATGCAAATAGGTATCTAACGCTTGCCGAGCGTGTGGCGGAAGCGGGTGCGACGCGTTCCAGTAATTGGACTCAAGCAGTTCCCACAGTGGGTCGCTGAGCAACAGAACCGCAGCATCGTAATCGCCGGCTGTAATGGCGTACACCGCGTCTCGCAGCGGCGTGGCGAGATGATCGGCTTGCTCGGTTTGGGTCATGAGTTCTTGATGGGTATTACTTGACCTTGGAACTCTCTAACGCACTTAAAGTTCATTTAACATAATATAAATTCCCGAACTTCTAGCTGCCGCGAACATTCTGACGAATTGCATCGATAGCCGCTTCAATCCGCACGATGGGCGTCAAAAAGCCATCTTCAACACGTTCTCGTGCCTGCCGATTTACCGGTGGGCCAATCACCTTTGAAAAACCAAGCTTGTCGGCCTCCACCACGCGCAGCGCACTGCCAATGACCGGCCGAACTTCGCCCCCTAAGCCCAGTTCGCCAAATACGACTACGTCGGACGGAATAGCCACGCCGGTCAATGACGACCAAATCGCGGCGACGATGGCTAAGTCCGCAGCGGGCTCGGTGACCCGAATTCCGCCTACGACGTTAACAAACACATCAAAGCCACCCAGCTGACTGCCTAAGTGCCGGTTCATCACCGCCAGCAACATGGCCAAACGCTGGCTGTCAAACCCCGTGCACACCCGTCGTGGATTGCCTGTGGTGCGATCGACCAGCGCTTGCACTTGAACCAGCAGCGGGCGCGATCCCTCGATGGCCGCAAACACGGCATTACCCGGCGAAACCTCTTGTCCGCGCGCCAGGAACAAGGCCGACGGATTGCTGACACCGCGTAGACCATCTTCGAGCATGGCAAACACGCCGATTTCGTTGGATGCGCCGTATCTATTTTTAAGCGCGCGAATGATGCGAATATTCGATCCCGGCTCGCCCTCAAAGTAAATGACCGTGTCGACCAAATGCTCAAGCACGCGGGGGCCAGCAATCGCGCCTTCCTTGGTCACGTGGCCCACCAAAATGGTCGCGGTGCCGGTGCGCTTTGCCAGTCTAGTCAATTCGGCCGCGCATTCGCGAACCTGAACCACTGAGCCGGGTGCTGACGAAAACGACTCGCTAAACATCGTCTGAATAGAGTCAATCACTATTACTTTTGGCGATAGCAACCCGATTTGCTCAACGATCGCGTCTAGCGACGTCTCGGCGAGCATGTTGATGCCACTTAAGTCCAGCCCAAGCCGAGTGCCGCGTGCGGCTACCTGCGCCGGCGACTCTTCCCCGGACACATAAAGCGTGGTCATCTGGCTGGATAGCGCGGCAATGGCTTGCAGCGTTAGGGTTGATTTTCCGATGCCGGGGTCGCCGCCGATGAGCGTGACGCCGCCGGGAACCAAGCCACCGCCTAGCGCGCGATCAAACTCTGGGAGTCCTGACGACCAACGCAATTCTGAGCCCGGCTGCACGTCGGACAGCTTGACCACCCGCGCTGCTGAGGAAACCGTGGAAGTGGCTCTACTCGTGGTTTGCCGCGCCTCTTCTAATGTGTTCCAGGCGTTGCACGCTGAACACTGGCCTTGCCACTTGCTAGCAGCGGCGCCGCAGTCTCGGCATACGAACGTTAGTTTTACTTTTGCGATAACTAGACCTTTAAAATCAATCGACTAGCCGCGGTAGGTGAAGCTTTACTTCATCTCATGCGCGCGCGACTTTATGCGTTGAGCCGCCCAAACGCGTGATATCGAAGTCCCGCAGACCGAGCCTTTGCGGCATTAAACACGCTGCGCCCGTCGAACACGATAGGCGTGCGCATAACGCGCGCAACCTCCTCCGGTGTTACCGAGTAGAACTCTTTCCACTCGGTTGCAACCAGCAATACATCTGCGCCCGCTAACGCTTGCATTGCCGTTTCGGTAGTCGAAAAACCTGCGTTAACGGCCAATTCTGCTCGGCCGGTGTGTTGCGCCTGCGGGTCGTAGGCGCGCACCGAGAATCCGGCGTTGAGTAGCTTTTGCGCCATCACGATACCGGGCGCTTCGCGCACATCGTCGGTGTCGGGTTTGAACGCCATGCCCCACAACGCGATGACGGTGTCTTCGGGTTTGCGGCCTTCAGCGCGCAACAGTGCCAGCAATCGATCCGCCATTAATTCACGCTGCAGCACGTTAATTTCCGCTGCCGCGTCGGCAATTCGCATCACCGAGCCCACCGCTTCGCCCTGCTTCACCAGCGAGGTGACGTCTTTAGGAAAACACGAGCCACCGTAACCGCAACCGGAGTTCAAAAACTTCTGCCCGATGCGCGGATCCAGTGCCATGGCGTCGCGCACCGAGTCGATGCATGCGCCCGTCATGTCCGCCAGATTAGCCAGCTCATTCATGAAAGAAATGCGAACCGCCAGCATCGCGTTTGCCGCGTATTTGGCCAATTCAGCCGATTCAACGGACATCACTAATGTTCGCTCAGCGCTGAGTTTTAGCGGTGCATAGATTTCTCGCAACTGCGCTTCCGCATGGGCATCGCTTACGCCGAACACGGTGCGTTGCGGTTGCAGAAAATCTTGGAGCGCGTGTCCCTCCGCCAGAAACTCAGGGTTGGATGCGACCCGAAAAGACACCGGACGGGCGGCCTTTTCTGCCGCGCTTTTCAGCCGCGCTGCGAGTTTTTGGCCGGTTCCGACCGGTACCGTTGACTTGGTAACGATCAAGCTGTTGTTCGGTGCGTTCAGTGCAATGGTGTCGGCGGCGGCGAGAAGATAGGACAGGTCACTTGAGCCGTCCGCTAGGGGCGGCGTACCGACGGCCAGAAACTGCACCTCACCATGCCGGGCGGCATCAGCGGGATCGCTGGTGAATCGCAACCGGCCATTTGCCAGCTCTTGCGTCAATAAATCATCCATGCCGGGCTCAAAAAAAGGTGTTTTGCCTTTTGCTAGCGCTTCTAGCCGAGCAGAGATCAACTCGGCGCACACTACGTCGTGGCCGAGATTTGCCAGACAGCTTGCCTGCACAAGTCCAACGTAGCCCGCCCCGTAAACAGATATTTTCATTGTGTTTGTATGTTGTTTGCTATTGTCCGAGAGGCGTGGCGCGGAAGCTTTCCCACTCATTGCAGCCCGGGCATTTCCAATAATAACGCGGTGCCCTGAAGCCGCAATGGCCGCAGTGAAACCCGGGCGTTTTTTCGGTGGCATTGCGCAGTAACAGCGCAACTTCGTTCATGGTGTGTGCGGCGTTGACGTCGTGTTTTTCGCTCTCAAGCTCGAGCAGACGCGCCACCTCGCGAGCCGACGGCTGACTACGCAACGCGCGGGTCAGGCGACTGAGCGCTATGTCCCTGCTCTCCAGCTTGATCGATGCATCAACCAACCGCGACAGTCCGAGCGTGGTTGATATTTCATCCTGCGCCGACGCTAGTTGGGCCACAGCCTCCTGCGGCGTGCCTAGACGCTCGTATAACGTGACAATATCGTCACTGATCAGCACCAATAGTCCTGGGCTGGTCCGTTTCAGCTCCGAAAGCGCCTGAAGCGCTGCCGGTTTGTCATCCGCTTTGAAGGCTGCTTTGAACGCTATTAACGCGACTCGAGCGCTATTGCGGTTCGCGCTGGATGCATCAGTCAGGTGCCGCGTGACGTTTGCCGTGTCGCCCGCAGCGAGCGCCAATTCGGCCAGTTCACAGTGATACTGGGCGATAAATCGACCCTGCGGTTCGCCACTCAGCTTTTGAATTCTTTGCCGAGCCGCAATGGCTTTTTGCCATGCTTTTTCCTGCTCCAAGACCGATGCCAGCTTGGTGACTGCTTCCGCTTCGTAGGTTGATCCAGCGAGTTGTTCGTATACCGTTTCTGCGCGGTCAAATAGGCCTGCTGCATGGAAATCTTGAGCCAACTCAAATTGCGCGAGCTCGCGCTTTTCTTTGGGTAAGTCGTGACGATCTACCAGCGATTGGTGAATGCTGGTCGCCTCCCCTACTCTGCCCTGACGCCGAAACAGGCTGCCTAAAGCGAGCTGCAAATCAAGCGCATGCGGGTCGCGGCGCGATACGTCAACAAAGCTCTCAACGGCTTTGTCATGTTGTTCACGAAGTAGAAAATTTAAGCCTCGGAAATATGCTGAAGGCAACGCCCGTGCATCTTGCAAGACGTAACGAATGTCAACGCGAGCGGCAAACCAGCCGAGCGCAAAGCAACCTAGCGGCACCAACAGCCACCAAGCTTCAAATTCCACAAAAAACCTTAGCCACTAAAGGCAACTAAGACCAATGCTTATGCATTGGAAAGACCATCCATGCCTAGCTGGTCTACGCGTTCGCGCAGCTCCTTGCCGGCTTTGAAATGCGGCACATGCTTGGCTGGGACGACGACTTGGTCGCCGGATTTTGGGTTTCGCCCCACGCGCGGTGGGCGGTACGACAGCGCAAAGCTGCCGAAACCGCGAACCTCAACTCGGGAGCCCTCTGCGAGAGCGTCCCCGATGGCGTCAAGCATCAGGCGAACGGCCAGTTCAGTATCTCGGGCCATCAAATGGGGAAAGCGCTCGGTAAGTCTCGCCACTAGGCTTGAACGCGTCATTACTACTCCCCCCTTAATTGGACGCGATTTTGAAAATCGCGTCCGCCGATCTAACTGATTTTTCTGCTGCTCGCGTTATTGACGCTGTTAACGCTGCCTATTCAGGCTTGCCGTCTTGCTTTGCTTTTAACAGCGCGCCGAGACCGGCCAAACCAGCGCTGGTGTTGCCACCGGACGCAGGCTCATCTTTAGCGTGCTGACGCACCGCTTCGGTCTCGTCAGCCGAGTCTTTCGCTTTGATCGACAGGCTGATGTTGCGTGTTTTGCGGTCCACGTTGATGATCATGACTTCAACCGTTTCGCCATCTTTTACATGGCTGCGGATGTCTTCAACGCGATCACGTGAAACTTCAGACGCGCGCAGATAACCTTCAACGTCGTCAGCCAGTTGGATGACAGCACCCTTGGCTTCAGTCGACTTCACGGTGCCGGTAACAATCGCACCCTTGTCGTTGATGCCAACGTAGTTGTTGAACGGATCACCATCGAGCTGCTTGATGCCAAGCGAAATACGCTCGCGCTCGACGTCAATTCCGAGCACAGCGGCTTCCAACTCTTGACCCTTCTTGAAGTCACGCACAGCGGTTTCGCCGGGCACGTTCCAAGACAGATCGGAGAGGTGAATCAGGCCGTCAATGCCGCCTGGCAAACCAATGAACACGCCGAAGTCAGTGATTGACTTGATCGCGCCGGAGACTTTGTCGCCCTTCTTGTAATTGGCAGCAAACTCGTCCCACGGATTGGCTTGGCACTGTTTGATGCCGAGCGAAATACGACGACGGTCTTCGTCAATCTCAAGGATCATGACTTCAACTTCGTCACCCAAGGACACGACTTTGGATGGGCTTACATTCTTGTTAGTCCAGTCCATTTCGCTGACGTGAACGAGGCCTTCAATGCCTGCGTCGATTTCAACGAACGCGCCATAGTCAGTGATATTGGTGACTTTGCCGAACAGACGCGTACCTTGTGGGTAGCGACGGGCAAGACCGACCCACGGATCGTCGCCCAATTGCTTGAGGCCGAGCGAAACACGGTTTTTCTCTTGATCGAACTTGAGAACCTTGGCCGAAACTTCCTGACCCACGGTAAGCACTTCTGATGGGTGCTTGACGCGACGCCATGCCAGATCGGTGATGTGCAACAAGCCATCGATACCGCCCAAATCGACGAATGCGCCATAGTCGGTGATATTTTTAACGGTACCGGTGACCGTTGAGCCCTCTTTGAGCGTGGACAGCAACTCGTCGCGCTGGGCGCCCATCGAAACTTCAAGCACCGCACGGCGGCTAACCACCACGTTGTTGCGCTTTTTGTCGAGCTTGATGACTTTAAAGTCGAGCTCTTTGCCTTCGTAAGGACTGGTGTCCTTGATTGGACGCATGTCGACCAGCGAGCCTGGCAGGAAGGCGCGAACGCCGTGCGTCATGACGGTCAGGCCGCCCTTGACCTTGCCAACGACCATGCCAGAGACGATATCGCCCTGGTTCATTGCGTTTTCAAGGAAATACCACGAGGCTAGGCGCTTGGCCTTGTCGCGCGAAAGCTTGGTTTCGCCGAAGCCGTTTTCGATGGCTTCAATCGCAACTTGGATGAAGTCCCCTGCGGCGACTTCGATTTCGCCGCGGTCGTTTTTGAATTCTTCAATCGGGATATAGGCCTCCGATTTAAGGCCCGCGTTTACAACTACAACGTTGTAGTCGACGCGCACGACTTCTGCCGTGATGACTTCGCCCAAGCGCATTTCCTTGCGGATAAGGCTCTCTTCAAACAGATCGGCAAAGCTGATGTTTTCTTCAGACATTTAGTAACTTTCGGTGTGCTCTCGTTTCGGCGTGATTGCTGAAAAGTAGAGGTTAGGTTGATGGATGGATGAAACATTTTTTGCTTCATCCTCGGGACGGTTAGCTTGCTTGAGTCGACGCCAAGCGTAAGTGCCAAAGCTTTAAAATTGCCGCCACGGTCTCGTCTGGACTGTGTGCTGCGTTGTCGATCACGATGGCGTCGATAGCAGGTTTAAGCGGGGCGATTTTGCGGGATTTGTCCTGCCAATCGCGGCGCCGAATCTGCACTTCAACATCATGTTGCACCTGCGCTCGGATAGTCTCAAGTAAGCCCGTAATTGTAGGGGATTTCCCCTTGTCAATCAACTGCTTAGCCGACATCGTCTCGCCTGCGGCAACGCGAAGCTTGGCGACCTGGCCGGCCCGCCTTCCGGCCCGCACTTCAGCGGTGGTGGTCAAGTAGATTTTTAGCAAAGCGTCGGGAAACACGACGGTTCCCATGTCGCGTCCGTCCGCAACCAGACCGGGCGCGGCGGCAAAATCGCGCTGTCGCTGCAGCAGCGCCGCGCGCACTTGCGGTATCGCGGACAAAGTCGATGCTGCCATTCCGACCGCTTCCGACCGAATAGCGACGGTGGCGTCCACGCCGTCTAGCCACACTGCTTCGCCAACAAACTTTAAAGAAAGCGCTTTAGCTTCGGCCTCTAACAAGTTGATTTCATTGAAGCTTATTTTTCTAGATAAACAAGCCTGCGCATGCGCTCGATAGATCGCACCTGAGTCGAGCAGGCCAAAATTGAGCGCTTCGGCGATGCGTCGGGCAATGGTGCCTTTACCCGACGCCACCGGACCGTCAATGGAAATGACCGGGGTGATCATCGTTGAAATACGGATACAGCTTTACTATTAAACGCCCATCCAGCTAGGGTATGTACGTTGTTTTCTGCATGTATCGACTTGTCGGTAAATATCGCGCGAGGCTTGATAGATAGGAGGTGGAAGGAAGAAGTCATTGCCGTCGGACGCGCTATGGAATGTAGGAATTTTAGGTTGCCGCCAGATTTCAGCACCGCCAAAAACAAAAAACGCCGGGGTGTCCCGGCGTGTCATGCGCTACGGTGCGACCGGTAAAGACCCGCCGCGACCCTGCCTATTTTTTCTTTGCGGCAGTGGCCTGCTTGGCAATAATTTTGTCTTTGATCTTGTCGTAAACGTCTTGGGTCAGGATTTTTTTATTAACCAGGTCGTCTTTGCCGTTATACGGGCGGCCTTTCACAATGGCGGCTGAACGCGCCTCGCCAATCCCGTCGAGCGTCGCCAATTGTTTGGCGGTGGCGCTATTGATATCCATCGGCGTAGCGGCGGCGGGTTCGGCCTTGGCTGGCGCTGCAGGGGCTTTGCTGGCGGGTGTGGTGGCCGTGGCGACGTCTTTTTTCGCCTGCTTATCATCAAGCGCAAAGGCTGGGGCAGCAAGGACGGCAGCCGCTAGCAGGGCGACGAAAATGCGTTTCATGGGTAAGTTTCTCCTATTGACGAACATTAAACTGAGCAAATTGTTCAGATATCTTATCGATTACTGCGTCGCGATGCTCGTCTGCGGCAAACCGCCGCGAACTGCAGAAACGTCAGAGCGACAAAACGTGCCCCTCGTCCGGCTTGGCATTGCCCGAAACCACCTCGGCCATCGCGGCCTGCGACGCCTCAAGTCCGGTCGCGCGCACTATACGCAGCCACGGTTGATCGGCGCGCGTGATCGGCACCATGAAGTCCGTCCACGCCGCGCCTAGCTTGCCGAGCAATGCTGGGTTGCCCCAATCGGCGATACGTTTTTTGATTTGCGACGGCGCGAAAAAAAGCGTCGGACGCGGCCCTGGCAGCTCGCCCACTTTACCCAGATGTTTCCAGTCGGTGCCACCAATCGAGGCGCTGTATTTCAACGCACTGCCCAAATGGGTGTGCAGTTCACGACGCAGCGCCACATTGCCTGAAAAATCGACATACACCGTGGTCTCCGTCGCTGACAACTCGCTCACTTGGTCATACGTGAACACCTCGTCATAACAGCCCAAGCCGCGCACAAAATCAAGGTTCGCCGGTGAGGTTATGCCCACGACGGCCAAGTCTTTTCTGCGCGATAGGCAGAACGCCGTGCCGTAAGCTGTCTTGCTCGAAGCACTCGACAACACCACCCGCTGTGCTCCGAAAAACTGGTTGTCGTCAAGAAAATCGTCGATCAGGAAACTTGTGAAAAACAGCGGCCGCAACACCATCTGTTGTCCTTCCGTTGCTGCGTGATAACCGGGGTCGGTGCTACATCGCGCGTATTGGTTGTAAACGGCGGGCAGTCCGGCACGGTGCTCGGCGGCGTCGACAAAGCCACTGGGCGTCACCCGTCCCGGCTGCACGATCACCTGCGAGGCCATCGGCAAATAACCGTAAAAGCGCTCGCCGACGGCCAGCCCATCCACCCTACTCGCCATCACCGTGGCGAAGCCCCACACCGGAATCATTCCCCAGCCCGGCTCTCCGGTTGGAAAAAATTGCCAGTAATTCATAGCGTCGCCAAACATTGCGTAAGTTACGTTGTTAGCGGTAAACGCGAACGAGTCGATGCTCAGCAACACCTCGCCCAGCTCAATTTCGATCGAAGCGGGTTGGCTGATGGTTCTCGTCTCGGCGGGGTTGCCTTTGCGGCTTTGCAGTTGCACCAAGGGACGGGTCATGGCGTGGATCTCAAAACAAGACGGGATGTACACATGCTAACGGCAGATTGCACTAAAGCGACGCCGTAACGATCACCAAATGCGGACACCTTGCGTGCCTTGAGTCAGGGTCGTGTGATATCGTTTTTATTGCGATGAGGCACGGACCTCCGTACATTTTTACGCCATGGAGAAACGCGATGTCCCGCGCTCACGCCCTTCGAATTTGCCGCGATGTTGCTAACTTGCGCTGAGTGAATCACTTTTTTTCCACCATCTACGCGTTTTTTCTCGACTCCCTGACATTCGCGTCGCCGGTCACCGCAGCGGTGCTCATCGCGCTGGCGTCGCTATTGGCTGTGGTGACGGTGGTGTTGCTGCGCCTGGCTTTGCAAATGTTGATTGCGCCATGGCAGCGCATTAAGTGGCGTCGCCAATGGCGGGCGCTCGCCAAAAAAGAAGGCTGGACCAGCGAGCATACGCGCCAGCTCTCCGGCAGGCGCGGGCGCAATTCGTGGCGGCTTGCGGTGCTGCGCAAAGGCAAGGGCTACTTTAATCGCACGCAAAGTCGGCCCAGTCAGGCAATCTGGCAAATGCGCAAACTGAACCACGGAGATCGGCTTTTTATCGTGCCAAAGGAGGAATATTTGGCGAAGCGGCGCAACATATTCGACGACACCAAGGTGTCCAAAGTGCCCGATTTGCACCACTTTGCCGGGGCGTTGGCGGGGCTTGTCACCCGTGAATCGTGGGCCGCGGCGGCGGTCGGCTGGTCGGTGGCGGGCGACCATCATGCTGACTGGATCAACGAGGATTTGCCGACCATCCACGTTGGCAGTGCATGGTTTCAAGCGCGCTATGTGGTGCTGGCTAATCGCGCTCCGCTGGCGCTGGGCATGATCAACGCTCGATCAGAGGCGTTGTGGGCTCGAGTGCTGGCCGACGCCTCGATCAAGCCTGATCAATTTATGGTGGTGTTGATTGAGGGCCAGTTTTCGATGCGCGTAGCAGGTAATTTGACGCGGGCCACGGTCGCGGGGCGATTCTGTCATTTAGGACTGTTGCTGACCGAATGTCTGTCTTGATGGCAACGATTAACGCGGCAGAGACGGGGCCTGGCTGCGTAGTGCCGGTCGAGAAGTGCGCGACCCGGCACGATGCTTCGCCTACCGCTGCCGTTGCAATCTGCGCACAAAAGCGTTGATCAGAACGCCCCTAGCCTTAGCGACAACCGCCGCTACGCCGCCAGCGTTTCGGGCAATAAGCGGTCGTATTCTTTTTTGACCACCGCATAACATTCGCAAGTTCGCCGTTCCAAACCAGGACGATCGAGCACCGAAATCTTACCGCGCGAATATCGAATCAGGCCGGCAGCTTGCAGTTGCATCGCCGCTTCCGTGACGCCTTCGCGACGCACGCCGAGCATGTTCGAGATGAGTTCTTGTGTCATCGTCAGCTCATGGCCCTGCAACCGGTCAAGACTTAGCAATAACCAGCGGCAGAGTTGCTGATCAAGCGAATGATGGCGATTACAAACCGCGGTTTGCGCCATTTGCGTGATCAACGCTTGGGTGTAGCGCAGCAGCAGATGCATGGTCGGCCCAGCGCGATTGAATTCGTCTTTCATGGTTTGCGCGGGCAACCGGAAACCGCGTCCGGCACTTTGTGCCACCGCGCGGCTGGGAGTAGATTCGCCACCCATAAACAACGACACACCCACTAAACCTTCATTTCCCACCACCGCGATTTCCGCCGAAGCGCCATTTTCCATCACGTACAACAGCGAAACAATCGCGGTCGTTGGAAAGTACATGTGCGTCATCGTTGTGCCCGACTCGTATAGCACCTGTCCGAGCGCAATCTCCACCGACTCGAGTTCTGGCAAAAGGCGCTGCCATTCGCCGGCAGGCAGCGCCGCTAGGAGTCGATTTTTCTTTGGGTCTGGAGCTGTGGCCATTGCGGTCTCCAAGCGGTTGCTACTCGCCAATACTTAGGCGGCGTTAGTTCGCGATTGGCTGGTAGTTATATCAATCCCAGATTGTACAAACGAGCCAAGGAGCTGTGTGTTCGATAACGTACATAAGAGAAAGCAACAGTCAAACTGCGCTTGAGCATTGTCGAGCTGTGAACGCGGAGAGGACAGTGAGTTCAGCAACGCAGCACTTGAACGGCTATGCCACACATCCGACCTTTTAAAATCCACTGAACTGGCCCGTGCGGCGCACCCAAAAAAACACACACCAATCGGAAAAACCATATAAGCTATTGTGTATAAGGCTATGTGCTGCTGTTTAGCCGCGCAGCATCGAGCCCGCGGTGCATTTGTCGTATCAAGCCGCACTGTGCCCGCCAATTTGTTCTACCCTCAGCCGATCGCATCATGGATTCAATCCCTCAAGACGCACGCCCTCAGGGCCATCAGACACAGTCGTCGGATCAATTTGAAAACAGCGTGGAGTCGCCTGCTGCAGGGTTTGTCAACGCCTTCGCTGAGGCGCCACGGTGCCCGATTCCGCTCACACCCATCGAACAGGAGCAACTTCACGTACGGGTAATTGCGCTCGAAAATTTGGTAGTTGCGCTACTTTCGACGGCAACCGATGAACAGCTTGATTGCGCCCGTGACCTAGCGGCCTACATCGCGCCCAGAACCGGTGCAACCTCGCACCCGCTGACGCTGCATGCGGCAGCAGAAATGCTCAGTATCGTTAATCGCGCCAAGCGCTTACGAGCAACGCCGCAACTAGGTAAGTGACGCGCCGACAATCTCAAATCTGAATAAAGTCAAGCAACTCTTTTGTTGGGCGAACTTTATCGGTGGCGAACAGGCCATGCGGTGCGCCGTCGTACTCGATCAACTTCGAATTCGCTATCCCCGCTGCCGCTGCTCTACCGGCGGCCCGGATCGGCGCGGTCTTGTCGGCAGTGCCATGAATAATTAACGTAGGCACTTTAAATGCAGACAGATCGGGCCGAAAGTCGGTGGTGGCAAACGACTTCGCGCATTCCAAAGTCGCCTTGAGGCTCGCTTGCATTGCAACATTAACGGCGGATTGCAGCAGCTCCACACTTACCGGATGCCCAAGCAAACCCACGCCGAAAAAGTCTTTAAAGAAGCCGCCGAAAAATTTGGTGCGATCATCCTTCATGGCCTGGGTCATTTTGGCGAACACCGATTCGTCGGTGCCATCCGGGTTGTCGTCAGTCTTCAACATATGCGGCACCACTGAGGACACCAGCACAGCCTTTGCTACCGACTGCCCGCTATGCCGTGACATGTAGCGGGCGAGCTCACCGCCGCCCATCAAAAAGCCCACCAACACGGCATCTGTCGCGCCCGTTTGAGCAAGTACTGCGGCCAAGTCATCCGCAAGCGTGTCGTAGTCGTATCCCAGCCATGGCTGCGACGAACGGCCAAATCCGCGACGATCGTAAGCAATAGCGCGACAGCCTGCATCAGCGATGGCCATCGCCTGATCGTCCCAACTGTCTGCCGACAAGGGCCAACCGGACAGCATGATCACCGGGCGACCCGATCCCCGGTCCTTGACGTAGAGCCTGGTTTGATCTTTGGTGCCGACGTAGTTCATGGCAGACCCGCGAGCATGATTGACTGAGCGAACAGTGTCGCGACCGTCTGGATTCACGTATGTAGGTCAAGTGCCTTCGGCGCAGTAGGTCTATCGCTACACGACGTCGGGTTTTTCTGCCGAGCGATGCGCTGGATCACTGACGTTGCGATTGCCATCGAACTTTCAATGGAAAGGCCGCCACGCTAGAAACCGCCGCTACCCGCGCGCGCAATTACGATGACAAAACGCTCAATTCTTCGGCACTGGCGTGACCGAGGCAAGCAGAATGCTTAGCCGTCTAAAAATCCTACTGGGGTCAAGCGTCCATTCGAATCGAGTCTGCATGCGCAGGATACGGGGATGCTTGAGCCATATCAGCCGGCAACCCGGCGAGCTTGTTGGAAAATCCGTGATTGATGTCGCGATGATGCGCCTCGTCGGCGCGAACCACCAACACCACGTCGCGCAGCGTCGCATCATCGGGCAGCTTCCAGTAGTGCTTGGCAATCGCCGGGGCGGGCACATTCGGGGAACGCCCCTCATCAATTTCCTGAAGATAGAGCGTGTAGCTGAGCACGGCCTCTTCTTCGAAATAGCCAACGATGCGGTGTGCGGTGCGCCCAGAGACCAAATAAATTAAGAAGAAGCCGACGTAGAAAACCCATTGCACCAACAAGATGACGATGCGCTCAAAAGAGGTCGGCTTGGCAATTTCGATGAACGTCATAAGGTGCATACGCTCGTTCTCCGCCTCTTCCAACAGCGTACGAATCCAGCCTTCATCGTCCTTCATGCTGCGCAGACTGCTGAGGTGAACTGCCGTAGCGCCAACCATGCCGGGCACGGCGGCCACCGTCTCCAAAACGATGGCTCGATGGCCGTAGCGTT
Organism: Burkholderiales bacterium; assembly: GCA_014378555.1. Classification (GTDB taxonomy): domain Bacteria; phylum Pseudomonadota; class Gammaproteobacteria; order Burkholderiales; family Casimicrobiaceae; genus Casimicrobium. Next base: position 27,428 of record JACMNN010000126.1, read on the forward strand.
TGGCAAAAAAAGTGTCTGCTATCACGCGCAGCAACTTGGTGAAGCCCAGCGCGAAATGATCCGAAAGGCCCCTTGGGCCGTGATGGACAACGCCCTCCTCAATGTCTGTGTCGTCTTTGACGGTGAGTGTGTTGAGCAATCGGTCGGGAGCGTTGGCGGACATAGCGCTTTATCCTAATGGTTACGAGTGACGCGGTACCTCTACCGAAGTCTATGCCTAAGCCACAGCGTCGATCGACGCGGTGCGCACAAGTTTTTTGTTCACGAACTCTTGTATGCCTTGAGCGCCAAGTTCGCGCCCAAATCCGGAGTTCTTAATGCCGCCGAACGGCAGGTCAGGCGACGATCCGGTCGGCTGATTGATGAACATCATGCCCGTGTTGACGCGACTGGCCAAGCGCTCGCCGCGTGCCACGTCCGCAGTAAATACGGAGCCACCCAAGCCGAAGTCAGAGTCGTTCGCTAATGCCACCGCTTCATCTTCGTCCTTAACGCGAAAAATCATCGCGACCGGGCCAAAAAATTCTTCATGGAACGCCGGGTTGTCGCGCGTGACGTTGGTCAAGACAGTGGGTTGCATAAACGCGCCAGCCATCGGGACTCGTTTGCCGCCAAGCACCACAGTCGCACCCGCTGCCGTGGCGACGTCAACCTGGCCAAGTAGCTTAACCAAAGCTGCCTCAGACGACATCGGCCCAAGCGTTGTTGCTTCATCCATCGGATTACCCGGTACAAACGCTTCGAACGCTGCCTTGAACTGCGAGCAAAATGCATCTGCTACCGCTTCAACAATGATGAACCGTTTTGCGGCCACGCAGCTCTGCCCAGTGTTCGCCATGCGCGCCTGCACAGCCCACTTTACTGTCTTGGCGATATCAGCGTCCTCAAGGACAATGAAGGCGTCGCTTCCGCCTAGTTCCATGGTTGCTTTTTTAAGATTTTGACCCGCTCGAGCGGCCACACTCCTACCCGCGTCAACGCTGCCAGTGAGTGCAACACCCTTCACGCGTCGGTCATCAATCACGGTGTTAACTTGTTCATGAGAGATGCGCAAGTTGGTGTACGCGCCTTCGGGCGCGCCTGCGTCTAGCCATAACTGTTCAAAAGCCACCGCACATTGCGGCACATTTGCAGCGTGTTTGACCATCACGACGTTACCGGCCATCAAATTAGGCGCAGCAAATCGAGCCAGCTGGTAGTAAGGAAAATTCCACGGCTGAACGCCAAATAAAACGCCTATCGGCGTACTTTCAACCTTGGCTTCGCCTTCTTTTGGCGTAAGCTGCACAGAAACTAAAAACAGTTCGGCGTTCTTCGCGTAATACTCAATAATTGCTGCACTGAGCAGCACTTCACCTCTGGCCTCGCTGGTGCGTTTGCCCATTTCGAGCGTGATCAAGCGGGCGAATTCATCAACTCTCTTACGCATCATGTCAGCGGCTTTTTCGGCTACTGCAGCGCGTTGCGCAAACGTAGTTTGTCGCCAGTGGTTGAAGCACCCGTCGGCTTTGACTAGTGAGCTTTCAAGCTCGGCATTAGTTGTAGATTGATAAGTTTTGAGTATCGAACCGTCATACGGGTTCACGCTTTGATAGATCATAGACATAGCTTTCAAGCAGTTGTTGCAGCAGACCGCGTCGCTTGATCTGCTGCTTGCGCGCTACGCCAAAGTAGTGGCAGACGCGTCCGGAAAGAGCGCGCCCAATTAACAGAGCGCTGACCGATTAGGTTTTGTTAAAACGCACCTTGGCCGCATTCACGCAGGAGGTTTTTGGCTCGCCTGCCATCGTGTCGCACTTCTCAACCGCAACTTTGTAGTTTGCATCGGTTTTGTCTTCTATCGCAGTCGTTGTTGCTGCCGCAACTTTCTTTTGCAATTTGGCGTCTGCGATCGCTTTGGTGTGCGTGGCTTTGGCTTCGGTGCGGCACAAAGTCTTCGCTTGTCCGGCTTTATCGTCGCACATTTCTTTGGCTACCGAATACGTTGAATCGGCCATGGCGACGGCGACCTTGTTGCCATCTTTGTCCTTGCCGGAGTAGCTGTATTGCAATTCCGCCAGCGCGACTTTTTCTTTGCCTTTAGCTTGTTGCATGCAAATATCTTTTGCATTAGCAGTCGATGTGCCACACGCGTCCTTATCGGCTTTATAGGTCGCTTTAATGCGATCTTTTCCAGCGGAGTAGTCAGATTTGGTGATCGTCGCCGCGAATGAGCCAGACGCTATGCACATCAGAGCAATGGCAGCAGCGGTTTTGCAGTGTTGAAGGGTATTCATAATTATTTCCATTTCAAGAATTTGGCGGGATTTCACCGATGCCAGATTATGAAAATGGGCACCTGGCGCTGCTATCAGACGAGGGCCCAATGACGCGTAGTTTCTCTCCTACCTGCGAATTAATTGACGGTTATGTTCGTTGGCGAACAGACTGCACTGTTAATCTGAAATAAAGTTGTGCGTATTGCAACTGCGTCGTGTCACAGCGTCGCACTGTGTCTCGATCACACCCTGTACGTTTCGCCTTGAGTGCGACTATCTCCTGTTTTTTCTTTCTTGTTTTGCCGCCAAGATTGTCTGATTAATTCGGCAAACTCCAGTTTTCTATGAACATCGTAAAAATTGAGTTCGTGCGCTGATCTAGCGTTGAACGGTTCCTTCATCGCGTCCCAAGTTTTGATCATTGTCTACATCCATGTCAGACCACCGAACCAGATTTAGCAATATTGACAAGGCACGCAAGGCCGATGGAGTTGAGGTTCAACGACAGCAAACGCTGCTTAAAACAGGTGCGTTGCAAGCGGCTATTCTTACTAGTGCCAATTTCTCCATCATCGCGACAGACGAGAGGGGAATCATTCAGCTATTTAACGTTGGCGCCGAGCGCATGCTCGGCTACACAGCCGCTGAAGTTGTCAACAAAATCAATCCGAGTGATATTCACGATCCGCAAGAAGTAATGGCTCGCGCTGAGGCGCTATCGCTTGAGCTTGGCACTCAAATTACGCCTGGTTTCGAGGCGCTGGCGTTCAAAGCGTCGCGGGGCATTGAGGACATTTATGACCTCACCTACATCTGCAAAAATGGAAGTCGTTTTCCGGCGATTGTGTCAATCACAGCGCTACGCGACGACGATGGCAGGATCATTGGCTACCTGCTCATCGGCACCGACAATTCGGTGCGTAAAGAAGTCGAGCGAGCCCTCAAAGAGGCGATATCGGTGGCCGAAAAAGCCAATCTGGCAAAGTCAGATTTTCTGTCAAGCATGAGCCACGAATTGCGTACGCCGCTTAGCGCAATTCTTGGGTTTGCGCAGTTGATGGAGTCCGGCACACCGCTGCCCACACCCGCGCAAAAACGCAGCATTGATCAGATTCTCCAGGCGGGTTGGTATCTGCTTGATTTGATCAACGAAATTCTCGATCTGGCATTAATAGAGTCGGGCAAACTATCGTTGTCGCTGGAGCCTATTGCGCTGTCAGAAGTATTGCTTGAATGCGAAACGATGATCGAATCACAGGCGCAAAAGCGCGGCATCACGGTAACTTTCGAGCGCATCGACTTTCCGTGTTTTGTGAAAGCGGACCGCACCCGAATTAAGCAGGTGTTAATTAACCTTCTGTCGAATGCCATCAAATACAACCGTCCCGGCGGCGTGGTGGCGGTTAGCTGCGTTAGAAAAGCGCAAGGCCGCATTCGCGTTGATGTCGAAGACACCGGCGAAGGCCTGACTGCTGAAAAAATATCGCAACTGTTTCAACCCTTTAACCGCCTCGGGCAAGAGTCCACCACTGAGCAGGGCACGGGCATTGGACTGGTGATGACCAAGCGTTTGGTCGAACTGATGGGCGGCGTGCTTGCAGTGGAAAGTATCGTCGGCAGAGGCAGTATTTTTTCGATAGAAATGAACTTAACTGTTGAGCGCCCTCGACTGATCGACCACTTCCAGGACCTCCAGGAAGTGGTGGCGACCAACTTGATCAACGACTTAGACCTCGACGTGCGCACCGTGCTCTACGTAGAGGACAACCCGGCCAATTTAATGCTGGTAGAAGACATGATTGCGCGCCGTGCCGACATTCGCTTACTGACCGCAAAAGACGGCATGAGCGGCATTGCGATCGCACGCAGCGCCAGGCCCGACGTGATTTTGATGGATATTAATTTGCCGGGCATAAGTGGCATCAAAGCACTGAAAATTCTGGCCGACGACGCAACCACCAAACACATTCCTGTCATCGCACTTAGCGCCAATGCGATGCAACGTGACATCGAAAAGATGCTTGAGGCCGGTTTCTTCCGCTACCTCACGAAGCCGATCAAGTTCACTGAATTTATAGAAACGCTCGACGAAGCATTGAAACTTGTGAACACAAAAACCAGCCGTTCGGACAGCGAGAAATATTAATCGTGATTTCTGAAGACGATATCCTCAATGCCAGTGTGCTGATCGTCGACGATAACGCGGCAAACGTAGAGCTGCTTGAGCAACTGTTACAAAGCGCGGGCTATACCCATGTGACCTCCACTATGGACCCCACCGTTGTTTGCGCGATGCACCAAGAAATTAATTTTGACCTGATCCTGCTTGATCTGAAAATGCCCGTTATGAACGGATTTCAAGTGCTGCAAGGGCTCAAAGCGCTGGGCCTTGCTGATGAGTTATCGGTTATTGTGCTTACCGCAGAGCCAGGACAAAAATTACGTGCATTGCAGGCAGGTGCCAAAGACTTCATCAGCAAGCCTTTTGACCTGGTGGAGGTAAAAACGCGCATCCACAACATGTTGGAGATTCGCCTTTGTCACACAAAAATACAGTGTCACAACACGGCACTGGAGCAAAGCGTTCTCGAGCGCACCGCCCAGCTGGTTGAAAGCGAGGAGCGATTTCGCAGCCTAACGGCGCTAGCTTCTGACTGGTATTGGGAACAGAACGAAAGTGGCGATTTCACCACTGTGTCGGGTCCGGTTATCGAGATGATCGGCATTCGAATGAGTGCTTTTATGGGTAAGGCCACGGCCGAGGAAGCGACCGGATGGGATGAGTCGGAACGCCAAGCACTGCAAGCAAAAATCGCTGCGCGCGAACCATTCCTTAACTTCGCCTTCAGCCGACTCAACGCGGATGGCTCAAAACACTTCTACCGGGTGAGCGGCGAGCCGGTGTTCAATCCGGCTGGTCACTTCACGGGCTATCGGGGTATTGGCGTTGAGCTTCCCGCAGTTAGCTAATGCATCGGCGCCGCGAGGCTGAATGCACGAAGCTTTGCTTTTGACGATTGGCGAGAGCGCACTAAATTACGCCGCTATGCAAAGAAAAACGCTACCGGTTACGCCACCCGCATGCGCGATAAAAAGCACTGAGAGGACGAAGAAATTTAGGTTGGTAATGCGATGCTTTGCGCTTAGGTAGGATAGGCCCTACGTCACTTAGCGTGCCGTCTGATAGGCAGTTGACGACTTGCCGCCTAATATCGTTTTATCGCGCTGAGGCCCAAATCACTCTTGTGAAAGTTTGGTTATAACGCGCTCACAGTAACAAATTATTTTTGGTGAATTAAGCCAATTAAGCGGACTAAATTATGAGCAGCATTTTTCATTTGGCAACCGCATCCGACTACCGTACTGCCCCGCTGACGCCCAGTATCGACGCAGTGTCGAAAGAGCAATCCGCACTCGAGCGGCACCTTGATGTCTGCAAAAAATCATCTGGTCGCCTGTTCGGGCTCCGCTGCAATGCAGAGTTGATGCACGGCTTCTTTGCCGCCAGATTTGTGACCACGCTGGCGATAATTGCGGTGGCCGTTGTCATCAGTGCGATTGTGTTTTAGGCCGTGTCCCAAGCCGAGCTGTTGCGTCTTATACCGGATGCACCGGCGGCGGTATGTGCGATTCTTGACGGCTCCCGCGGTCCATTAGAACCGCCTATCCGGTCCGAGATTTTTGGTCCACAACGTTTCGCGCAACACGGCAAAAGCTTGGGCGAAACGCACCGTGCTGATCGCGCAACCCGCAGGGCTGTAACTTTTTTCCCGCGTCTTCAAGACAACATCAACGCGTTGCGCGAAGCGCATAGTTACATCGGCATGGAAGCTTCCACCGGCTACGACATTAGTCCCGCAGCTGAATGGCTGCTCGAAAATTTTCATCTGATTGAAGCGCAGCTTAAAGAGATTACTGAGGGGCTGCCACGCAGCTATTTTCGCTCTCTGCCGGTGTTGTTGGACGACCCGCTGGCGGGCCTACCCCGCGTGTATAGCGTGGCTTGGGCATTCGTTGCTCACACCGACGGCGCGTTCGATGACGATTTGCTGGTGCAATTTTTGTCCGCTTACCAAGAGACACGTGAGCTCAATTTAAGTGAGATGTGGGCGCTGCCCACCACGTTACGTGTCGTGTTGATCGAGAATTTGCGCCGTATTGCAGAACGTGTTGCCACCAACAAAGCGGCACGCGAGGTGGCTAACCGCTGCTACGATCGCATCGACACTTTCACGCTTGCCGCATTGGACGAGTTGCTTGCCCTATTGAATCAACGCGGCGTGGGTCGCGTTTTTTTGGCGCAAATGGCGCAGCGTTTGCGACATCACCGATCCGCCTCGGAGCCTCCGAGCGACGTGCCCTACCTTGACTGGTTACAACATGCGCTACCCGATCTAGCCGCAGCGCAGGCGCAGCAAGGCGTTGATCAGGCCGCAGACAACTTAAGCGTTAGCAACGCGGTGATCTCGTTGCGCTCTATTGGCGATGCTGATTGGCCTGAGATAGTCGCGCAGATCAGCACGCTGATGCGACTGATGTTGACCTCCACGATATTCGCCGCCGAAGACATCGCCACACGAGATCAAACGCTGCACGGAATAGAACGCCTTGCCAACCGCACCGGTCGCAGCGAACTGCAAGTCGCGCAAGCGCTGTTAAATCTGATGCGCGTCGATGTTGATGACAACCGCGCGGTAGCAGGCCATTGGCTGCAAGGCGCCGGCAGATCAGCCCTCATGCGCGAATTAAAACCTTCGATTGCGGCAAGGACGCGGTGGGTCACGATCGTACGACGTTTCGCGCTGCCCATTTATTTGACATCGTTAATAGCGGGCACCATCGGCCTTGTGTCATGGATGTTGCAAGGCCACGACATCGATCTCGCAGATGTCGGCACGGACACCGGGCAGTGGTTGACTTTTGGCGTGGTGATTCTGATGTTGTTCCCCGCCTCAGAGGCGGTGGTGACGATTATTAATCGGCTGATTAGCGAATCTGCGCGTCCGAGCCATCTGCCGCGTCTGGCACTAAACAGCGGCATTCCGGTAGAGCACCGCGTGTTGGTGGTAATCCCCGCGATGTTGACCAGCGAGGCATCAATTGGCGAGTTGGTGCATCGGCTGCAATTGCACTTTTTGGCCAACCCCGAATGCAACGCGCAGTTCGCGCTGTTGAGCGACTATGCCGATGCCGACAGCCAACATGTCGAGTCCGATGAACGGCTGTTGAGCAGCGCGACTGCGCAAGTGCGGCAACTTAACGAGCGTTATCCAGTGGCTGACGATGACGCCCGACGCTTTCTCATTCTGCATCGCGAGCGGCGGTTCAGCGAGAGCGAGCGGCGCTGGATCGGCTGGGAACGCAAACGCGGCAAATTGCAGCTTTTGGTCGCCGCGTTGGCTGGCAAGTCGTTCGACGCGTTCCTGAATCTGGGCGAAGTGTCTCGCGTCGCCGCGAACACGCCCTACATTGTGACCCTCGATAGCGACACCCAGTTGCCCCCCGGCCGCCTACGTGAGCTGGTCGGTGTGGCCGCCCATCCGCAAAATCAACCGGTGCTCGATGCCAGCGGTCGCAGCGTGATTGCCGGTTACGGCATCCTGCAGCCGCGGGTGGTGACGCCGTTGCCAGCGCCGCAAAACTTCACCCTGTTCCACTGGCTGTTTTCAGGGCAGTGCGGCATCGATCCTTACAGCTCTGCCAGTTCCGAGGTGTATCAAGACGTGTTCGGCGAAGGCACGTTTACTGGCAAAGGCTTGCTCAATGTGCGGGCCATGCATGCGGTGCTCAATGACCGGCTGCCCGAGGGGCAAATTCTCAGTCATGATTTGCTTGAAGGCGCGATCGCCCGATGTGCTGCCGTTACTGACATCACCATCATTGAGGACGCGCCGACTCATGCCGACGTTGCCGCCTCGCGGGTGCACCGATGGACGCGCGGTGACTGGCAGCTATTGCCCATCTTATTCGGTTCGTTAGTGGCAAGCAACCGGTTTCCGTTGCGCGCCATCAATCGCTGGAAGATGTTTGACAATTTGCGCCGCTCGCTGGTGGCTCCGATGTCGCTAGCGTTGGTGGTGTCCGCGCTGGCGACCAGCATCGTCTCGCCTTCGGCTGCGCTGCTGTTGGTGTTTGCTGCCTTTTCAGCCGGGCCGCTGATGGGCGCTGTCGCCGGGCTTGCTCCAAGTCGGGACGATATAGCAAAGCGACACTTTTATTCGCAAGCGGTGACTGATCTTGCGCGCGCGTTTTTGAGCGGCGTGTGGCACGTCGCACAGCTACTCAATCAGGCGCTGCTCGCGGTTGATGCCATCGTGCGCTCGCTATATCGCATGACGGTCAGCCATCATCTCCTGTTGCAATGGACCACGGCTGCAGCGGCGCAAGCGGCGGCACAAACTCGACTCGGCGGGTTGCTACGCGCGCACTGGAGCCTGCCTGTGGTGGCGCTGCTGCTGCTGTTCACGCTGATTGCCGCTGACACGCAGCATCTTCACCTCGCCGTCGCCGTTTGCCTGCTATGGGCGGCCACACCGGTCTGGATATGGTGGGTGAGTCGCACTCATGCGACGAGCGAAGTCGCTGAACTTCCGCTCGATGATCAGTCTTACCTCGAAGGCATTGCACGCGACACCTGGCGGATGTTTGAGCGATGCGTGGTGGCAGACGATAACCACCTACCGCCGGACAATCTGCAGACACTGCCGCACGATATGGTGGCGCACCGAACCTCGCCGACCAACATCGGTATGTACTTGCTGAGCGTGGCTTGCGCTCGTCAATTCGGATGGATCGGCACCGAGGACCTCCTGACTCGTATTAAAGCAACCGTTGCAACGCTCGGCACGCTGCAGCGCTATCGCGGTCACTTCATGAATTGGTACGACACGCAAACCCGTGCACCGCTGCTGCCGATGTATGTTTCGACGGTGGACAGCGGGAATTTAAGTGGCCACCTGCTCACAGTAGCGCAGGCCTGTTTGGAGTTGGCGCGCGCGCCGTTTGATATCAGTGCTGCACGACGGGCAGTCCGCGCGTCCAAGCAGCGGCTCGCGCCGCTGCTGCCACTCGGGGCCGACCTGCAGCGCATGTTGCCTAATAATTCTGCGTTATCGCATTTGCTGACGCTTCCGGATCCGTTGCTCGATTTTCCGCTGCACGCCAACACGATGTTGCGGCTGTTGCATGAAGCATCGGATGAGTTGCGGATGCTTCCGGGCGGGGATGCGTCATTTCAGCAAGCTGATCCGCCGATGCTGTCAACGTCGCAAGACGCGCTACTGTGGTGCCTAGCTGATCACGTGACCACACTTCGATCGGCGTGGCAGGACGCCCTGGCGGATGCCGAGCAACGCGCGCCCGAAACCACGCTCCGCTTGCAAACGCTGGCTGGCGAACTAGAGCAGATCGCGTGGCAGGCTGATTTCCGTTTTTTATATCACCGCAGGCGCCATTTATTTCACATTGGTTATCGCGTGGCTGAGCAGCAGCTTGACGCGGGCTTCTACGATTTGCTGGCGTCTGAATCGCGCCTCACCAGCCTTTTGGCGGTGGCCAAGGGCGATGTTCCGACACGCCATTGGGCCACCCTCGGACGTCCGTTTTTTGCGGTGGGCACCGTGGCCGGGCTACGATCATGGTCGGGTTCGATGTTCGAGTATTTGATGCCAACGCTGGTGCTTAACGAGCCGCACGACAGCGTTTTGTCCCACGCCTGCCACGCCGCGTTAACCGAGCAAATGGCGTTCGCCGCGACGCAACACGTGCCATGGGGAATTTCCGAGTCGGCCTATGCCGGACGCGACGAAACGCTCGCCTATCAATATGCACCGCAAGGCGTCCCAAGACTCGCATTGCGCCGCACCCCGATCGACGAACTGGTGATTGCACCGTACGCAACAGCCCTTGCTGCAGTCATCGCACCGCGACGTGCCTGTCTAAATTTTGCGGCGCTAGAAAAACTTTCTGCGCGAGGGCGATACGGTTTTATTGAGGCGTTGGACTTTTCCCCGTCGCGGCATGGCAATGGTGAACCGTTCGCTCCGGTGGCCACGTTCATGGCGCACCACCAAGGCATGACCATCGTGGCGCTGGCCAACGTGTTGTTGGGCGCACCTGCGCAGCGCTGGGGCATGGCCAACGCGCACATTGAGGCCGTCGCCTCGCTGCTCCATGAGCGCTCACCGCGTGAAGTCTCAAAACTGTTTGCACCCACCGCAGGCCCTCCTCTGGATTCGCTGCGACAGCGCGTGCCGGGCTTACTGCGCGAAGTGGTCGCAGGCACGCTTGCGGTCGAGCCGACCCATGTGCTGTCGAATGGTTGCTACAGCGTGACGCTTCGCGCCAATGGTGCCGGCGTTAGCCGTTGGGGCCAGACCACGATTTCGCGGTCGCGCGACGATGCGCTGCGCGACAGTTACGGCAGTTTTTTTTACGTGCGCCCGGCATCCGGTACCGGCGCATCAAATCATGCGCGATTGGCGTCCATCACCCAGCATCCTGCAGGCGATCCAGCGGCGCACTACGCGGCGACCCATCATGCTGATCGCGTGTGCTTCGAGGCTCGGTGGCCTGAGTTGCAGGCGTACACAACGGTGTGGGTTAGCCCTGAGGATGACATCGAGTTTCGCAAAGTTGAATTGCGAAATTTGAGCGACCAAACCATCGACATTGAATTGATATCGGCATTCGAAGTCACGCTAACAGAGGCGCGGGCTGATGAGGCGCATCCGGCATTTACCAATCTGTTTCTGCGCGCGGAATGGCTCACCGATCATCAGGCACTGATCTTCGAACGCAAACCCCGCTTGGCGACTGAACGTAGTTTGTTGGCGGCGCACTTTTTAGCCGATACGGATCGACAAGTGGTCGGCGTGCAAATCCAAACCGATCGTCTGCGTTGGCTGGGCCGCAATCATGCGAGCGGTCAGCCACTGGCCTCGTTTGACGACCCACCTTCGCTCGCGACGCAGCCTTCCCAGTCGTCCACCGACAACCTGCTCACCCTCAATACCGGTCTCGACCCGGTATGCGCGATGGCGGTTCGACTTCGTATCGCGCCGTTCGCCAAAGCCGAGCTAACCTTTGCCACCGCCGCGTCTGACCACAGCAGCACCTTGCGCGCGGTGATCGATAAATATCGTCAGCCCAGCCATGTCAAACGCGCGTCGCTGATGTCGGCCACATTGACCGGGATTCGTTTGCGCACATTGCGCATCACTGCTGAAAACCACGCCGCAATCCAGACGCTGACCACTGCGATCATGCTCAGCCTCACCCGGCCACGAGCCAGTGCCGACAATGCGCCAGTGGTCAAGACTGCCATTGATGCCTGTGACCGGCGATTGCTGTGGCGCTTTGGCATGTCGGGTGACCGCCCAATCATTCTGGTCACCGCCGACATCATTGAAGGGTTGGGTTTGTTGCGCTCGCTGGCCAAAGCGCTGCGCGTGTGGTCATGGGGAGGGGTGGCCTGCGATCTGGTGATCGTGAACATGGAGCCTGCCTCATACCATATGACGCTGCATCGCGAGATTGCAGCCATGCGCGAACGGCATGTCAGTGGCGGCGACGTGGAGACCAATGGCATGCCAACGGTGACCGGCTTTTATCTGCTGCGCGGCGACGAAATTTCAAACGATGAGCTAAGCACGTTGCAAATGCTGGCGCGGATTCGTATCAATGCCGACGGTCGTCCGTTGACCCATCATGTGCAGGATTGGCTGGCGTTGCATTCGCGCGCATTGGTCAAGCGCAACGAAGCGGCCAACGTAGTGGTGGCCACGCATACCGCACAGAACACGGAAGTGCGCGCCGCCGTCGGCGAGTTTGAGCCGGTTTCAAACGAGTTTCGCTTTGATGTGGCAACCGATTTGCGACCGAAACGACCGTGGATCAATGTGCTATCAAACCCGGATTTTGGCGCGCAACTGACGGAGTCGGGTGGCGGCTACAGCTGGGCAGTCAACAGCCGCATGAACCAGCTCACCGCGTGGTCGAACGATCCGGTGGGCGACACGCCGTCGGAATGGTTTTTACTGCAAGACGTAAAGACGCGTAAAACATGGAGCGTGTCGCCGTCAGCATGGAGCGACGAGGCAGTGATCTACAGCGTTGCGCACGGCCAAGGCTACAGCAGCGTACGCCACACGCGCGGCGAATTAGAGGTGACGGCAACTTGGTGTGTTGATAGCAAAACATCGGTCAAACAAGTGCAGCTAAGGCTGCTCAATCGCAGCCAGCGCACGCAGAATTTGCGCCTGATTGGCATCACCGAATGGCTGATGGGCGCCAACCGCGCCGATCGTGGCAGCACGCGCACCGCGATGCACCGACCCGAGTTACCGGCACGAAATTTCACGGCGCTGCTCTGCACGCAGCGCGAGCGCGCGGGTGGGTTTGGCGAAGGAACCGCATTTCTGAGTCTGGGCAATCCGGTTGATGAAGTCAGCGAGGTCGTCGACTGGACCTGTGATCGCCGCGAATGTTTCAACGCGATGGGACAACTGGCACTACCCGATCGCTTTGCGCAAAAGAGCGGCGCTGGCTTGGATCCGTGCGCGGCGTTGTCCACACTGGTCACGCTGGCCGCAGGCGAGGCAGCCGAGCGAGTGTTTTTGATTGGCTACGGCGAGAACCCAACCGCCGCACGAGAATTGGTGGCGCATGCCAACAGCAAACCAGCGCTAGACCGCGTCACACAAGCGCGCAGCATGTGGGACCAATTACTCGGCGCAACCGCAGTGCGAACCCCCGATCCGTTGTTCGACGCCATGGTCAATCGCTGGCTTTTATATCAGACCGTTTCGTGCCGAATGTGGGCCAAGGCGGGCTTCTATCAGGCCGGTGGCGCCAGCGGATTCCGCGATCAGTTGCAGGACTCGATGGCGCTGGCTTGGGCGGCGCCGACGATGCTGCGCGATCAAATTTTGCTCTGCGCATCGCGGCAATACGCCGAAGGTGACGTTCAGCACTGGTGGCATTCACCTGGCGGCGCCGGCGTGCGAACGCACTTTTCGGACGATTTGCTGTGGTTGGCCCATGCCTGCACACACTATTTGCGCGCCACCGGTGAGGCCACACTGCTCGATGAACAGGTGCCATTTATCGAAGGCGTCGTAATTCCCGAGGGGGCTGAAGACGCCTACTACACGCCTACCGTCAGTGCCGACACCGCCACGGTTTACGAACATGCCGCACGCGCCATTGATCGCAGCTTACGGGTAGGCATCCATGGCTTGCCGTTAATGGGCACCGGCGATTGGAATGACGGCATGAACCGCGTTGGCCATGAAGGGCGCGGTGAATCGGTGTGGCTGGGGTGGTTCTTGTGCAAACTCGTAGCTGACTTCGCACCCATCGCACAGGCACGTAATGAGGCGGCGCGTGCCGAGCGCTGGCAAGAAGCGGCCACCGGTTGGAAGCACGCATTACTCGGCACGGCGTGGGACGGCGAATGGTTCAAACGCGCCTTTTTCGATGACGGCCAAGCGCTGGGCTCGCAGGCCAATGCTGAGGCGAAAATTGATCTCATCGCGCAGGCGTGGGCCGTGCTCTCGGGGGTCGCGCCCGTCGATAAGCAACGTGCGGCTTTGCAGTCGGTGGAGGCGCATCTGGTTGATCATGATGCCGGCTTGCTGCGCCTGCTCGACCCGCCACTTGCCAACGCGCTGCCCAGCGCGGGCTACATTCAGGCGTATCCGCCCGGCGTGCGCGAAAACGGCGGCCAGTATTCGCACGGCGCGGTGTGGGCACTGATGGCGCAGGCAGAATTTGCAACCGCAAACCCCGAAACCACTGACCGAGGCGACCTGCCGTATCGATACTTCACCTATCTGAGCCCTGCGCATCGCGCGGCACAACCGAAATACGGCGCGGTGTACGGCATCGAGCCGTACGTGATGGCCGGCGACACCTACACCCATGCGCCCTATGTCGGACGCGGCGGCTGGAGTTGGTACACCGGCGCGGCTGCGTGGATGCATCGCGCGGCGATCGAGTCGATTTTTGGCTTGCAGCAAACCGCGAAAACACTGTGTTTCAAACCCTGTCTGCCGGCGCATTGGCCGCAGGCCGAACTGATGCTGAAACGCGATGGGCGGACGATGCGATTCATCTTTATTCGTGGCACCGAAGCCGCAACGTTGCAAGCTACCGCTTCACGGAACGCGACGTTACTGCCCTCAGGCCAAACAGTCGAATGGACAAAGCTGGCGAGCGACAGCACTTTCGTCATCCCCCTGCAACCCTAACAGCGAAAGCCGCGGCTTGCGTTTTTTGATCGTTAGCTGCGAGTTTTCGTAGGGTGGGCACCCCGTGCCCACCAAGCGGTGGCATATCAACCATCTACTTGGCAACGATTTGGTGGGCACGGAGTGCCCACCCTACTTTTGGGCTGAAATGTCCGCTCGCCCTGAGCGCAGCGAAGGGTCTGAAAGCGCTGGCGAAGCGGGCATTTGTTCAGCTTTGCAGGTTCGCCGCCGCATCAAAAAGATGTAGCGCGTTTAACAAAATTAACTGGTCGGTTGCGTGCGCCAACCGCCGTCCTGCAAAATCTCGTATGGGCCGAAGTTCGCTTTATAGGCCATTTTTTGGCTGCCTTCGATCCAGTAGCCAAGGTAGACGTAGCCGAGGCCCAGCGACTGCGCTTGATCCATTTGCCACATCACGCCGAAGGTACCCAAGCTGCCCTTGATGGCTGGATCGTAGAACGTGTAGACCGCCGATAAGCCGTCGGCCAGGACATCGGTGAGGCTGACCATGGCTAGATGCCCACTGGCGTCGCGAAACTCAACGAGCAACGTTTCAACGTGGCTTTGCAGCAAAAAATGCTGATATTGCTCTCGGCTGTCGCGGTCCATGCCGCCGCCGTGATGGCGTAGGCGTTGGTATTTCAGGTAGAGCTCGTAATGCTCTGCACTGTAGTGCAGCGGCACATAATGCGCCGTGAACTCAGCGCGGTGAGCCGCCCAAGCGCGGCGTTGGCTGCGGGTGGGCTTGAAGGTGGCCAGCGGCACACGCAGCGGCAAGCAGGCATCACAACCGTCGCAATGCGGACGATAAATAAACGTACCGCTGCGCCGAAAACCTACGCGTAACAGCTCGCCATAGACACTGCTCGAAATGAGGTGGCTGGGTGTTGCCACTTGCGAACGCGCAGTGCGACCGTCA
>JACMNN010000127.1 GCA_014378555.1 Burkholderiales bacterium
AGCGCGATGATGGGCGCGGTGTGCGGCAGCGCACCGCGCCATTGCACGTAACTTTCGGCCGCCTGCTCAACCAGCATGCCGAGACCGTCGGACACGCGAGTGGCGCCCTGAGCCTGCGCCCAGGTCATGAACGTAGTGGGTTGCTTGCCGTACATCATGTCGTAGGCAAGCGATTGGCTCGCAAATATTTTGGCGTCTGTGGGTAGTGGCAGCGCGTCAATGAGGCTTGACGAGGTGGCGTTAATGACGATGTCAAAGCGGGCCGAAGCCTCGCGTAGCTGGTCGCTAGTTTGCGCCTGGACGGCGTAATCTTTCACATATGGCGCCACCAGCTCAAGCGCCCGCGCCGCCGTTCGGTTGACCACGACCACCTGCGACGGTTGACGCAATAGCATCGGGCCCAGCACGCCACGCGCAGCCCCACCAGCGCCAATCAATAACACCGACTTGCCGGCAAACGATTGCTGCAAATTCACTTCAATATCGCGCAGTAAACCGGCGCCATCAGTGTTGTCGCAGAACCAGTGATCACCGCGCCACAGCAAAAAATTGGCCGCGCCCGCCTGCTGCGCGCGCAGGCTCGCCTGACGCGCCAAGGCAAACGCCTGCTGCTTGAACGGCACGGTAACGTTGGCGCCTACGCCGCCTTCGCTTTGAAAACGCTGCAATTCTGCGGCGAAATCATCAACGGGTGAAAGCCGCTTTTCGTAGTTGATGACTTGGCCCAAGCTTTCAGCAAACAGGGCGTGAATGCGTGGGCTTTTGCTGTGTGCGATGGGATTGCCAAATACGGCGTATCGCGCTGATGAACTAATCTGAGTCATGATTTCACGGGGCTTTGCTGCTGGCTGCGGCTGAACTCTCAAGCTCGCCTGCGCGGGTGAAGCTCCACGTTCGCGTGATGTAGAGGATGTCGGTGTCGTTACGGATATCGGGCGGAAATGGCGCATAGGGTCCGGCCATTTCCACGATTTTTAAAGCGGCTGCATCAAGAATTTTTTTACCTGAACCGCGATCTACCTCAATAGTTTCAATGCGGCCGTCGGCCTTGATCGCAACCGTCAGCACAAGCGAACCGTAGAGCTTTTGGGTGCGCGCGAGTTCAGGATAATTGGCGTTGCCGACGCGCTCAACTTTCTGTCGCCAGTCTTCAACATAACGTGCAAATCGGTACTCCATGGCACGGGCGCCAATGTGTTTCTTCTTGGGCCGCTGCTGGTACGAATCGAACTCGCGGGCAATCTGCGCTTCAAGCCGCTGCAACTCCAGCGCCTTCACAGACAGTTCCCGAAACGCGTTGGCAGAATCGGTGCGCATTGATTCTTTGGCGTCCCGATCGGTCGCGGTTTTGGCGCGCGCGTTAAGCTGCTGCAATAGTTCGCGCGTTTGTCGCTCGAGATTATCGACCTGTTCACGCGCGGCCGAAAGCTGCGTGTTTTGCGAATCGACCGCCGCGCGCGGCAGGGGCGAACTCAGTCGTCGCTTTGCGTCGGTATTGCCACCACCATCAAGATTGGCTTGCGCCAAAAAGTCAGCCTGGGAGGCTTTGGTGGCAGTTTTGGCGTTAACCAAAGACACTTCTAACGGTGGCGAAACGGTCGCCTGTTTTATTAATTTAGGCAGTTCAAAATGCAGCGACAACAATATTGCATGCGCGGCAAGTGATGCTCCCAATGTCCATCTCAAAAGCGTGCTCGTACCGCCACTTACCGGCGGTAGAACGGGCGCAATAACTGCTTTGGTGGGACGCATCACCCATCGATTCTAGGGGGCGCTCGCCGTACTTGTGGCCGCCGATTCGTAAGCTGAGCCCGGTACTGCTTCAATAAATCGTAAATGCAACGCAGGCTCGAATAAATCAATCTCCGCTACGGCCAGAATCACCTGTGTACCCGGTGCTTGGCTAGCCATGTCGTTGACCCGCTGCACAATCGGCAAGCGATCAAAGCGCACCAAATTTTCACGAATCACGCGGGCGGTGAGTTTCTCGATACCTTCCTGCTGAATAAATCGCAGGCACCAATAAAACTCCATTTGCTGCTGAAAGTCGCCATACGCGCCGTACGTTGCGTCGAAATCAGCAACCGCCGCCAGCAAATCTGAGCTGCCGCGCGGATAGGCAGCAGGCGCATCAGCGACCGCCGCGAGCAACTGACGCTGGTTGACCAGATCAGAGTAGCGGCGCAGCGGTGAAGTTGCCCACAAATAATGCGGTACGTTCAAACCCTCATGCGGACCGGGCAGCGAACTCATCTTGGTTTTGCCGCCCGCCTGCACGCGAAACATGCCAGTCCAACCTTTGTCTGCCAACAGTTTGGCCCACGACACGTTGGCAAAAATCATCAGCTCGGAGACCAGCGTATCGACCGGTGAGCCGCGCTGACGCGTGGTAATGTCGATGCGACAATCTTTCGCATCAGAGTCGCCGGTGATGGTGAAGTTGTAGTCGACGCGATTGTTAATTTGCGGCGCAGAGTTGACCCGCACACTTTCAAGTTTTTGCGCGAATTGGTGCAGCATGCGCAGCTCGGCGGCGTGACCGTTTGCAGCCGTCGCATCATTCGCGGGGTTTTGCCACTTGAGGCTGTCGAGATCGTTGATGCGCAGGTTGGCCGCCATCGGCACCCGTTCAACACGCGTTTCAGTGGAAATCACGTTGAGATCTTCGTCAAGCGTTGCGTACAGCGACAGCGCCGGCGGCGTTTTGCCTTCGTCTAAAGAAAACTCAGTGATGAGTGCTTCTGGAAGCATGGTGATTTTGTGGCCGGGCATGTACACCGTTGACAGGCGATCACGGGCCACGCCGTCCGCGTCACTGCCAATCTCGAACGCGAGGGCGGGTGCTGCGATATGCACGCCGAGTTTAAATCCGCCACCCGCCAATGATTGCCACGAAAATGCGTCGTCAATTTCGGTGGTCGCAGCGTCGTCAATGCTGAATGCACGCGCGTCAGCAATAGGAAGATCAGACGCCGTTTGCACCGAAAGGTCGGCTGGAAAAGCAATGCCTTTTGGAAACGTAGCTCGCAGGAAGCGCTGAAAATGCAGCGCGTGGGTTGACGGAATTGCGCCCGATTTAGCAAGCAAATGTACCGGCGACATGCGCGCCCGATCCGCCGCTGCGACGAGCGCTTTATAGATCAGACTTTGTTTGTCAGGCGCGTGCAACAGTTGCGCCCATTGGCTGGCAATTTCCACCGGTGCGCGACCGGCCGTAAGCTCGGTAACCCACGACTCCATCTGTTCGGCTTCACGCGCTTTGCGCTCAATGCTGAGCAGCGCCGCTTTCAGTGCATCTTCTGGAGCGCGCTTGTAGCGGCCCTTGCCGCGTTTGTAGAAATACATCGGTGCTTGTTGCAACGCGAGCAACGTAGCGGCCATTTGCTCAGACGTGGCGCCCGCGCCGAAATATTCTTGCGACAACTCGTTGAACGAAAATTCTTCACGTCCTTCGGCACTTTGCCACAACAGCGACATGTCAATATCGGCTAATTGCTTCTGCGCACTCGCCATCAAAGTCGCCGCATCGGGTTGGGCAAAGTTCATCAATATATTTGATGATTTCACTTTGATGCGCCGGCCTCCGGGCAACTCCACTTGCGCGGACGCGTCGGATTCCGACATGATCAATGCGGCCTTAATTTGGCAGTCGTCTTCAAAAAGTAAATTCATCGTGTAAGTATCAGGTTATGGGTATTCCGAGAAACTGGTTTTTCGGGATGAAATGCAAGGCTCACGGCGCGCAGCAATCGCAATGTACGCGTTGGTACATGAGCATTGTGCTGAGCGCGGATGGCCTTGGCGCCGTAGAGCGCAGCATTTCGTCCGAACAACGAATTTATGGAAGTACCCTATTAGAAATGCCGTGCGGTACGTGCCCGGACGGGACGACCCGGCTGGCAGACTCGACGTGTCGGCGTTGATCGTCAAAAAATATGTCTGCACCAAAAGCACGCAGAAATTCTGCTTTATCCAGTCCGCCGAGAAATAGCGCTTCGTCAATGCGTACGCCCCAGGCGCGCAGTGTTCGGATCACCCGTTCGTGCGCAGGTGCAGAACGCGCAGTGACCAGTGCGGTGCGAATCGGCTGCTGATTGCGCGGAAAATCGGTTTGGATGCGATGCAGCGCAGCCAGGAAATTTTTAAACGGACCACCGCCTAACGGCGTGCCCGCAGCGCTCGCTTCCGACGCGCTGAACGCATCGAGCCCTTGCGATTGAAACACCCGCTCCGCTTCATCCGAGAACAGCACCGCATCGCCGTCGAAGGCAATACGCAACTCGTCGTCCGCAGGGGCCGCCGGGCTGCCCGAGCGCTCGTATCCGAGCCTTGGCACAATGGTGGCTGCCGCATGACCGGACTCAAGCGCGTGGCGCACGTCTTCCGGATCAGCAGACAGGAAAAGATGAGTGCCCAGTGCCGGCACATAACGCGACGTATCGCGGCCGCTGGTGAACACGGCACGGGTGATGCCGAGCTTGTAGTGGCTAATGGCGTTGAACACGCGCAGACCGGTGTCGGCACTGTTGCGCGACAGCAAAACCACTTCGACATGCTGATGCCCCGCATCATTGAGTCGTAGCAATTTACGGGTCAACTCAAAGGCAACCCCAGGCTGCAACAAATCGTCCTCATGCGAAACCTGATGTTGCTGATAGGCCTCGACACCGCCCGACTCAAACACGGCATGACTCTCCGACAAATCGAACAGCGCCCTTGAGGAAATCGCCACGATGAGTCGGTTGTCAATGTGCACAGCCACTGAGATTCCTAGGCAGGCTTCTGTACCGCGACCAGATAGCCGGGAATCACGGTGTCCTGTTCCATGCGCAAATCGATGGCTTGGATGGACGGTGCTGCAAAGCCGGTTGCGCCCAGCAATCGGGTCACGTATTGAGTCGTCTGGGCGTATCGCATGCTCTTGCGTAGTACAAAGTCAGGGCCATCATCCGCAGCAGCTTCACAAGAGAAGAACAGCCATCCGCCTGGCTTGAGTACCTTGAAACAATTACGGATCAAGACATCAAGCGCGCCTATGTAGATGAGCACGTCGGCGGCCACAATGACCTCGTATTCGCTGGCATCAGTCGCGTCGAGCGAGTCGAGCAAGTTGACATGATGCAGACGTGAGTAAACGCTGCGCTTCTTGGCCTCCTCAAGCATTGGCAGTGACAAGTCGACGCCCACAAAATAGCCGTTGATTGAGCCCAACTCAGCACCGAGCAGCCCTGTGCCACAGCCGAGATCGAGAACATTGAGATTGCGCTCTGGGAAACGCTCAACAATCATCTTTGCGATCAAATGCGGCACCCGATATTTCAGTGCGCCGACCAAATGCGTGTCAAAACTTTTGGCGTAGCGATCAAATAATCCGCGCGCCATGCCTTCTGGTTGCAAGGCGGGCGTTTCGCCGGAAAAAATCGCGTTCATATACAGGAAACCATCGTCATCTGGTCGCACTCGCAGCGCATGCGCTAGATGTTCAGCTGCTTTTGCGTGTTGATCGCGCAAGTACGCAATCATGGCCAGTCCGTGATGCGCGTCGGCATCATCGGCATCGAGCGTGATCGCCTCGTTAAGCCAGAGCTCGCTTTCGTCATGCCTACTCTGATATCGAAGCGAATTTCCGATCATCGTCTTGATGTGGGGAATTTCGCTGTTCTGCGCGAAAGCAGTGCGGAGATATCTCTCGGAGACTGCATGATCTGACTGTGCGTTGGCTAAATTGATTGCATGCTGCAAGACCAACAAATTGGTCGGCGTGTATAGCAGCGCTTGCTCAACGCTCTTCCGCGCCGCGTCAATGTTGCCGCGCTTATGCTCGGCGTCACTCAGGCAGTACAGTGCAGTTCCCGAGGTTGGCGCCAGCGCCACAGCATGTCGTGCTGATTGGTAAGCGGCTTCGACATTGCCCGCTTTGTTTGCCAACAGCCAACCCGCCACGTACAGCCTGCCGTCTTTGGGATGAGCCACCACAAGTTGGTTAAGAGTCGCTGCTGCTTCAGACAATCGGCCTGCCTCAATGTCGGCTTCCACGGCGAGCAGCTGACGGTTCAACGCCTCCGCTTCGGCCGCGCCGCGTTTGCTGGCTTTAGGTAATGTATATCGAGAATCCGCCATGGATTACCTTTCAAACTGTAAATGAGTTTGTAATTTGCTGAGTATGCGCTGGTGAACGCCACCAAAACCGCCGTTACTCATAATCAGAATATGGTCGCCGGATTTGGCCTCGGCGGCCACCGCATTGGCCAGCAAGTCAATATCCGAATAATCTTCGGCGCGAGCGCCGAGCGCCTGCAACGATTCGGCAACGCTCCAGCCGAGTCCGCCCGAATAGGAATAAACACGGTCCGCGTCAAACAGGCTCTCGGCCAGTCGCGCGCGCATCGCGCCCAGTTTCATGGTGTTCGAGCGCGGTTCGAACACGGCGATGACGCGCTCTCCCTTTGCAATTTTCTGCTTCAGCGCGCTGACGGTCGCTGCAATCGCCGTCGGATGATGGGCGAAATCGTCATAAACCGTGATGCCGCTGATCGCGCCGCGCAACTCCAGTCGACGCTTAACACCCTGAAATGCCGCCAGCGCTTCAATGGCCATTTCAGGCGCCACACCCACATGGCGTGCCGCCGCAATTGCGGCCAGTGCGTTGAGGCGATTGTGCAGGCCGGGCATATCAAGCTTTAATTCGCCGAATCGCTGGCCACCAAAATCAACCTGATGTTCGCCGACGAAATGCCAGCCCTGATCGGATGCAAACGCCTCGCGCTCGCTCCAGCAGCCCATTGCCAGCGTTTGTGTCAGCTCAGCGTCCAGCGCGTTGCTGATGATGCGACCGGCTGACGGAACGGTGCGCACCAGATGGTGGAACTGTTTGCGAATGGAGGCTACATCCGGAAAGATGTCGGCGTGATCGTACTCAAGATTGTTCAGCACCACGGTGCGTGGTCGATAGTGGACAAACTTGCTGCGTTTATCAAAAAATGCAGTGTCGTATTCGTCGGCCTCAATCACAAAATGTGCGCGTCCCTGGTGCGGCGTACCCAAACGTGCGGACACGCCGAAATCGGTCGCCACTCCGCCAATCAAAAAGCCCGGCGTGAAACCCGCATGCTCAAGAATCCACGCCAGCATGGAGGTGGTCGTCGTCTTGCCGTGGGTGCCGGCAACCGCCAACACCCAACGATCTCGCAGCACGTTGTCGGCCAACCATTGCGGCCCGGACGTGTAGGTGGCGCCTGCATCGAGAATCGCTTCGGCCAACGGATTGCCGCGCGTGACTACGTTGCCGATCACGAAGCAATCAGGCTTTAATGCCAGCTGATCGGCCGAATAGCCATCGATCAGCTCGACGCCAAGCGCGCGCAGTTGGTCGGACATCGGCGGATAGACGTTGGCGTCGGTGCCGGTGACGCGAAAACCCGCCTCGCGAGCCAACGCGGCAACACCACCCATAAAGGTGCCGCAAATACCAAGAATGTGAATGTGCATACGGGGACTGTGGGTGGTGCAGGGCACCAGCGTTGAGTTCAGCCCGTAATTATCGACGAGGGAGGGCTTCTGTGTCTTTGTGCTGCTTCGCGCAGACATGTTCGCGGCAAAATTGACGATTGCTCCGCGCATGCGGTTCGCCAATAATTCACCCATGCCCACCCTCCGACACCGATGCCTTGCCGCGCTGGCCACCGCTGACCTTGACGCCAAACTTGCCGCAACGCACGAGGCGTTGCAAGCAACCGAGATCGGCGCGGATGAGCTGCTGGTCGCGACAGTCACGCTACCGGGGCGCCCAGATCGACCGCAACTGGTGCCGCCTAAAGAAGTGCCGCATCGTTCGCTGAGCACCGTTGCAGGCCGTGCGGCGTTGATCCATGCGCTGGCACATATCGAATTTAATGCGATCAATTTAGCGCTTGATATCGTTTGGCGTTTCCCTTTGATGCCCGAGGACTTTTATCGACAATGGGCCCAAGTGGCCAGCGAAGAGGCGACCCACTTTGCCATGCTGCGCGCGCATTTGCAGACGTTGGGCTTTGCCTACGGCGACTTTCCGGCGCACGATGGTTTGTGGGAAATGGCGGCGAAAACGCAGTCCGACCTGCTGGCGCGATTGGCGCTGGTGCCGCGAACGCTGGAGGCGCGCGGGCTGGACGTTTCGCCCGCCATTCGCAATAAGTTGCTGGCAGTCGGCGACACCTCGGGTGCGGCGATTCTGGAGGTGATTTTGCGCGACGAAATTCGCCATGTCGCCGTGGGGAATGTCTGGTATCGCTATGCCTGCCGCGAGCAAGGGCTTGATCCGCTGACAGCATACGCAACCCTCGCCACGCGCTACAACGCGCCCCGATTACGCGGCCCGTTCAACCGCGAAGCGCGGCTGGCGGCGGGGTTTGAGCAGGCGGAGATTGATGCGTTGTAAACCAGCAGGCTGCGCGGGCGGTCGGCGCTTTATTCGAACCGTTGGCCGTTCTAAGTGTTTCGTGTGCCTATACTGGTTGCTCGAACACGCCCAACTTGAGGTGTGTCCTTAAGGAGAACACGATGCAGTTCGCTTGCCGTAATGTTGTAGCGCGGGCGATTGCCTGCGTCGCTGTCGCCGCTTTCACGGTCATCGCCTTGTCGGGCTGTGACGGGGGAAAACCGGGAACGCTAAAGGTAGAAATATTGTCTTCGGCGGCGCACCTCGTTTCCGGAGGAAGCGCGTTGATTCAGGTGTCTGGAACCGCAGCCGCCGATTCGGTCACGGTAATGCTTAACGGCAATAACGTCAGCAGCGCGTTTAAGTTCAACAGCGCCAATGGCAGTCAAATTGGTGTCGTGTCGGGTCTGACCAACGGCCAAAATACGCTTGTTGCGCAGGGGATCGGCGTTAACGACACACTCACGCTGACGAACTATCCGATTACCGGGCCGATTACGTCCGGGCCGCACATCACGCCCTTCACCTGCCAGACGGCCACCTTCACGTTGCCCGACGGCTCGAAGCTGGGCCTCGCCACTGACGCCAACTGCTCGGCGCCGACCAACATCCAGTACGTCTACATGGCCACCGGTGCCACCGCGTTTAAGCCGTTGGCAAATATCGCCACCGTGCCCGCCGATGTGGTCAAGACCACCACCACCCTTGGCAGCGCAGTCAACTTTATTGTGCGCGTTGAAACGGCCACCATTGATCGTGGCATCTATCAAAGTTTTGTGCTTTATGACCCCACGTCGGAGGCCGCGATTACCCCGCTCAGTCCGCCGAAAGGATGGAACAAACGTCTGATTGGTCAACACGGCTCTGGCTGCGCGGGTGGCTGGTATCTGCAAGGGGGCGCTCAAGGCGTCAACATGTTGGCCGGCGACAACATCACGCGATTGAGTGAGGGCTACGCCATGTTCATCAACACGCTCAACCACCCCACCAACAACTGCAACGTGGTGCTGGCGGGTGAGGCAACCATGATGGGTAAGGCGCACTTCATCAAGACCATTGGCGTGCCTTTCTACACTGTCAGCAGCGGCTGCTCCGGCGGCGCTTACTCCAGCGCCCAAATTGCCGACGCCTTCCCCGGATTGTTCGATGGTGCACTGATCAGCTGCACCTTCCCCGATGCGCTCAGTATTGCCCTTTCCGGGCTAGACGCGCGTTTGTTGAGCAAATATTTCCTCACCAATAACGGCACCGGCATCACCGAGGCGCAGATCGTTGCCGTGTCGGGCCACAAGAATGCACGCGCTTGGTATGACCTTGCCCTGCAATCCGGTCGCACCGATCCGGTGAGCGGTCGCATCGACCCCATCCCGGCCAGTCCCGCGATCGGCAAATACAACCCGGCGGTGTGGAATGCAGCGGTTCCGCTGGCAGTACGATACGACCCGGTGACCAATCCAACCGGCGCCCGGCCGACGGTTTTTGATGCGGCGCGAAACATCTACGGCATCGATCCAGCGAGCAAATTTGCGCTGCGTCCGTTTGACAATGTGGGCGTGCAGTACGGCCTAGCCGCATTGAACGCACGCATCATCAGCACCGCACAATTTATCGAACTCAACCAGCGTATCGGCGGTTATGACCAGGATGCCAATTACGTGAGCGGTAGATCGGTCGGGGACGCGGGCGCCATCAAACGCGTCCAGCAGAGTGGTCTGGCGCTGGGTGGCAATGGCGGCCTAGCATCGATTCCGGTGCTTGATTACAGCGGCATTTTTGACGACGATCAGTACTACCATTACCAAGCGTTTCACTTCGCCCTACGCGAGCGTATGGCACTTGCCAATGGCGACACTAAAAACCACGTCATGTGGCGCGGCGCGGCCCCGATTTCGCAACTATTGGGCACCCCCACGCCAGAGGGTACCGCGATCAACGCGCTGGTGACCACGCAGAGCTGGAAGACGTTTATTCAATGGGTTGAAGCGGCCCGTGCCGACGTGTCAACGGCATCGGCGCGCGACAAGGTCATCAACAACAAACCGGCGAGCGCTGTCGATGGTTGCTTCACCAAGGGCACCACCACGCCAACGTTCATCGCCGAGACGCAGACTTTGAGCAGCCTGCCTGCGACGCAGTGCAACCAGATGTGGCCGTCGTACACGCTGCCGCGCAAAGAGGCAGGCGGACCGGTGGCGGCCAATATTTACAAGTGTCAGCTAAAACCGATCGTCGCGGCGGACTACGCAGTGACCTTCAGCGCCGCCGAGCTTGCTCAATTGGCAACGGTCTTTGCTGGCGGCGTTTGTGACTGGACCAAGTCTGGCGTCAATCAGTCGGGCGTCGTGCCGTGGGCATCATTCGGACCGTCGCCGACCAACCTGCAGTTCGACGTCAGCAAGCCGTAGCCAATGCCGCCAGCGCCGCCGCGGAATGCGGCTGCGCGATACCCTCGCCATTGCTGCGCGGGGGCCGCTGGAACGGCCGTTGCGGCGAGGGTTGTTGCTAAAAAATTAGCCGGAAAACTTGATTTTTCCGGTTAGCAACTGAAACCACATTACCCAGTCGCCCATGAACGAAAACAGCGGCTGTTTGAAGCTGGCCGGTTTGTTTTTCTCAAATCCGAAATGTCCAACCCAGGCCCAGACGTAGCCTTGGAGCAACGCGACGGGAATGAGCCAGTAACGGGCGCTGACAAGGGCTGTGATTAGCAGCGCAAGGCCAATCGAGGTGCCGATGAAATGCAGCACGCGGCAGGTCTGATTTCGATGTTCGCCCAAATAAAACGGGAAAAACTCGGCAAAACTAGTGAATTTTTGAACGCTGACATCGGCCATGAAAGTTTCTCCTTTTATTGCTGCAAACGAACGATAGCGAAGATCGCGCTGGGCGTCAGCTTTTTCTCTCAACCCGCAGTGCAATGAGGAAAAATCACATAAACAGCCCAAGTTGATAACCGTATATTCGACGATCTAGGCCTCGGTGAACAAGCGTTTCGAGAAAATGCTGTTGACTGACGCGATCTATTCCAGCGGACGGAATTTCAACGAAAGTTGACGTTGAAAAACATCCGCTTGATCGGGCTTCGGCAGCGGCGACGACTTGTTGATTGCCCGCTCCACCGCTTCGTCGTAAGCACGGTTGCCGCTGGATTTGGTTAGCCTGACGCTCAATACCTCACCGGTTGGCAATTGCACCACTTCGAACACCGCCTCCGGGTTGCCCGCGACGTCGATCGCCAAGATGATATTGCCCTTCACTTTCGCGCGAATCTTGCCCACGTAATCGCCCTCAGACTTGGCTCGGGCGCGCGCTGTGGCAGCATCAGTTGCTGTTTTCGCGGCATCAGTTGCTGCCCTCGCCGCACGTTCCGCGGCCTGCCGATCCGCCAATTCTTTCGCTTGCTTTTCTGCGGCCTGCGCAGCGGCTGCTGCTGCTGCGTTGCTGGTTTGCTGCTCCTTGTTAGCCTTGTCTTGCGACAGCTTTATCTCTTTCGCGCGCGCCTCATCAAGCTTTCGAGTCGCCTCCTTTTTTGCGGCCTCTTCGTTGGCTTTGAGCTTCATGTTTTGCTTGGCCTCATCAGCAGCAAGCTTGGCTAATTGCGCTCTTTTCAGCGCCTCGTTCTGTGCTTTTTCTCGCGCAATATCAGCCGGTGACGGCGCGGGCGGTGGTGCAGGCGCAGGCGCTTTCACCACTGGCGGTGGAGCAGGTGCTTTCACCGCGGGCGGTGGCGGTGGTGGCGCAGGCTTTGGAGGCGCAGGCTTGGGCGCGGGTTTAGGTGCAGGCGCCGGCGGTTCTGGCGCGGGCGCCGGTGTGGGTGCGGGCGCCGGCGCTGGTTGGGGTGCAGGCTCAGCCACCACTCTAGGCGCGGCGACCGTCGACACCAGTTCCACCGCCAGCGTCTCCTCGGCAGCGGGCGCAACCTGCTTCCAGCGCACGCTGAAAAACAGCACAGCGAGCAGCGCGATATGAACCAATATCGCGCCGATCCAGGCCTTGGTTTTCGAGCCGTTCATAGTCTCGTCAGGCAGCGCTTAGCCGCCTTCTTTGGCGACAAGTCCAACCCGCTTGACGCCCTGCGCATGCAGCGCTGAGAGCAGGCTCACCACCTCATCGTACTTCACGTTTTTGTCGGCGGCAATCACCACCGGACGCTCTTTTGCTTGCTGCATGGTGGCAACCCGCGACACCAGACTGGCGCGCGTAAATTTGTCACGGCTGGTCGTTGCGCCATCACGCAGCGCCAAGGTGCCGTCAGCCTTAATGGTCACCTCGATCGGGTCACCTTGCGTGGTCGACAGCGGTTGTCCAACGCTTGGCAAATCAATTTCTCCGGTACGCAGCGCCGGGGTGGCGATCATGAACACAATCAGCAATACCAGAATTACGTCGATAAACGGCACGACGTTAATTTGGGCCATAAGTTTGCGGCGGCGCATATCGCAGTCAGCCTCGACCTGATCGCACCAATCGCCCGTTCGCCCTGAAGGCAGCGAAGGGTTTGATCGATGCGATCATCGTCAAACCTTTCGGCTCAGGCCTCAGAGCGAACGGATCGCAGCCGGCGCGGCGCGTCATCAAGCCTGCCTCTGCAGAATATTCAAGAACTCTTCAGCGAATGTTTCAAGCTGCGTGTTAATTCGGTCCAGTTGCGCCTGAAAACGGTTGTAAGCCACTACCGCCGGGATCGCCGCGAACAGGCCGATGGCCGTGGCGATCAGCGCCTCAGCAATGCCCGGCGCGACCTGGGCAAGGGTGGCCTGCCCGACGCTAGCTAGCCCACGAAACGAATTCATGATGCCCCACACCGTGCCAAGCAGGCCGATGTACGGACTGACGCTGGCGACCGTGGCGAGCCCCGGCAACTGATGCTCCAACAGGTCCATTTCACGCTGCGTAGCTGCCTTCAGCGCGCGCCGTGTGCCGTCAACCACGGCCTCGCGCGAGGTTGCCGCCTGCCGTTTTTGTTTGATAAATTCGCGAAATCCGGCCGCGAACACATCAGCCTGTGGGCCCTGCTTTTCGCGACCTTCGGAGATGCGCTGATACAGCTGATTTAAGTCTGAACCCTGCCAGAACGAATCATCAAACAGCACGTTTTTTTTGGCCGCTCGCTTCAGCGTCGCGCCCTTGTAGAAGATCAGCCACCACGACCACAGCGAGAGCATGACCAGCAGCAGCATCACCAGTTGCACCGGCACACTGGCACCGGTCACTAGATGAAGCAGGGAAAGATCAGCAGTGGGTTTCATGCAGCAGCCAGTGAGAGGGTGGATTTCATCGCCGTCCGCAGGGCGGGCGGCATACGGATCGGGCCGGACAGGTCGCTGGCAATGAATGCCAGTGTGACCACGGCCGTAAACAACAGTTCATCAATGCTGTCAACACGCCGGGTGATGCGCTGCCGGATGATCAGTCGGCTCGCACCGACCTCCACCGGCTCTGCCGAAACGCTAATCAGGTTGCCCAGCAATGCAGGCGAATGGTAATCCGCCTCAACCCGTCGCACCACGAACACCGCCTTCAGGTCACGCTGAATCGCGTCCAGTTCGAAGCCAGCGGCACGCA
>JACMNN010000021.1 GCA_014378555.1 Burkholderiales bacterium
CGTCAAAGCCGCACTCGCCCCAGCGGCGGTTGCAGCGCGTCTAGATCAGTCGCAAATTGTGACGGCAGGCAACGTAAGCACGCTGGCGATAAACGACAGTTTTGATCGCTCGTGGCGTCGCGTCGGTTTGGCGCTGGATCGTGTCGGCTTCACGGTGGTGGACCGTGACCGCACCGCAGGCACCTATTTCGTTCGCTATGCTGATCCTGACTTAATTGCGAAAAACGAGCCAGGCATTCTCGACAAAATGAAGTTCTGGTCGACCGACACCAAAGAGTCCGTTGAGCAATATCGGATTACGGTGAAAGAGGCGAGCGGCAAAACGACTGTCGCCGTGCTCGACAAGTCCGGCAAAGCAGACAGCACGCCGGTCGGCACCCGTATCGTCACGCTGCTGCACGAGCAGCTACGATAGGCGTCAAACTGCAAACTCGCTATGCGCTTCGCTAGTCTCGGAAGCGGCAGCGAGGGCAACGCGCTCGTCGTTCAGGCGGGCGCGAGCACCATCATGATTGATTGCGGTTTCGGCATTAACGAAACCATGCGTCGTTGCACGCGGCTGGGTCTTGCGCCCGAGTCGATTGACGCCATCGTAATCACCCACGAACACGGTGATCATATCGGTGGCGCGCCAAAATTTGCGCGACGTTTTAAAACTCCGGTGTGGCTTACGTTTGGCACGCTGTCGGCCACCGAATCACGCTGGGACGGCTGCACCCTGCGCGGCTTCGACTCCCATGACGCGTTTTTGGTGGGCGATCTTGAAGTGCAACCCTTTCCAGTGCCGCACGATGCCCGTGAGCCGGCGCAGATGACGGTCACCGACGGCGCGCACAAGCTAGGCGTGCTGACCGACGTGGGCGAGACGACGGCGCATATCGAGGCGTCGCTCGCTGGCTGTGACGCACTGTTTCTTGAGGCCAATCACTGCGAAGACTTGCTTGCGCAGTCAGCGTATCCACCGAGCCTTAAGGCGCGGATCGCAGGGCGTTACGGTCACTTATCAAATCGCGCTGCAGCAGATTTGCTGGCGCGGATTGCCGGTGATCGACTGCAACGGGTGGTCGCCGCGCATTTGAGTCGGCAGAACAATCGTGCCGATTTAGCGCAGGCTGCGTTTGCCGCCGCGCTTGGCGGACAGCTTCATGACATTTTTATAGCCTCGCAAGACGAGGGCATTGGCTGGGTGGAGTTGGTTTAAGTCACTTTGTTCGTAGCCGCAAGCGATGCTAAGTTCAATGCAGTCTTTTGCTGAAACCGCTCATTTACCTAGTCGTAGTGGCTAATAATTAGAAAGTCGACAAACGTCGCTTTAGCCGCGTAGCCCGCGTGAGCACGCCATCCCAGTCAAAAGATATGTGTATTTTTATGAGAAGAGACCATCCCGCAGCCGTGCTGTTCGACATGGACGGTGTGCTGATTGATAGCGAGCGAATAGCGCAGGATGTCACGCGCGAAGCGTCATTGCATTTAGGGCTTGCCCTCCCGGCTCGGGTAGTGATGCGCATGATCGGACTGGGTCGCGACGCGTTGCAGCGCATGCTCGCTGCTGAATTGGGCGGCGACTTTCCGTTCGAGCGTTTTCAAAGCGAATGGGAGACACGCTATCAAGAGCGGATTGCTAAGGGCGTACCGATCAAACCAGGTGTCACTGAAGCGTTAGCTGCGCTTGCCTCTATGGGCTTGCCGTGCGCGGTGGCCACCTCCACCTCCACCCGTTTCGCCCGCTACAAGCTAGAGCAGGCGGGCTTGCTCGCGCATTTTGCGGTGGTCATCGGCCGCGACGCCGTGCCGCACGGCAAACCAGCCCCCGACTTGTATTTGCATGCGGCAAAGCAGTTGGGCGTTCCGGCGCACCTTTGTTGGGCGTTTGAAGATTCTTTGCCCGGCCTTACGGCGGCGGTCGCATCGGGCGCGCGGACGCATTGGGTGCCCGATTTGGCGGAAATCGCGGCGCATGAGTTGCCGGAAGGGGTGGAGACTGTGGCCTCGCTGCATGAGCTTTGCCGCTGGGTGGGTCACAGCGCGCAACCGTAGTTGATTGGCTGCAGGCGTGGCCACCATCCGCAACGTTATGCAGGCGACATGGCCGCCGGCAAACTCGGTGCCACAGGTTATTCGCCGAAGCAGGGAAAAATACCGCGCGAATTTAAAAGTATCAGACGAAAAAAAGCCGGGCGACGAGTCGACCGGCTTTTGATGGTGCGTTAACTGAAACCAGTTATGGTTTCTTCACGGCATCCTTGGCTGCGTCTTTGGCGGCTTCTACAGACTTACCAGCGGCGTCTTTAGCTGCATCGACCGACTTGCCGGCTGCATCTTTAGCTGCATCGACAGTTTTGCCGGCTGCATCTTTAGCTGCATCAACTGCTTTGGCGGCTGAGTCTTTAGCTGCATCAACTGGAGTTGGTGCAGGTTCAGCAGGAGCCGGAGCGGGTGCGACGACAGGAGCCGGTGCAACCACTTTTGGCTCTTCTTTTTTGCCGCAAGCGACAAGGCCAAATGCGATAAGCGCAGCGACCAGGAGGGTTTTTTTCATTTTGTGTTCCTTACAACGTGAATCGTTAACGAATGTGTGTGCCTTAAGGAGAATCTCCCTCAGTGGAGACCACCCGATGAGCGAAACCGGGATAGAAACTGAGTGAGGAAACGAAGTATATCTAAATCTTAGAGGCTGGAATTGCACGAAATCAGAGACCGAACGTCTCCGGGAAAACCCGATCCCCACCTTGCTGCCAAATCACTTCAAATGTGCGGGCGTAACCTATTGATTTATATGAGTTGTCAAAATACACAGAGCCAGCAGATTGCACCGAATTAGGGCGAAAAAGAACATGTTGCTGGTCTGCAACAACGAAGTTTGCGACCGGAAACTCGCCTTTCAGAACCGCCATAATCGAGATTCGATGGCCAAGGGTCTTAAGCAGCTGCATTAATCGGGGCAGCTCAGCGGTGACGATGCGCGTGTCAACGAGCAGTATGCGTACCCGCACTCGCCGCGAAAGCATCGCCACTTTTAACGCGTCACAGCGCGCCTTTCCACCCCAATCTTGCAACGCCAATGACTGATCGAAAACGTCTAGTGTGCGTTCGGTTTTTGCAGTCAATTGGTCGAGCGCCGCCGCCACGTCGCGCCACGAAATGAGCGCACGTTGATGAGCGGCGGCGTTGCCGTTGTCGTCCGCGTTATGCATCGCTTAGGTCATTATTGTTTTTCAGTGTGCGTCAAGCGCAGCCACCCATCGCAGTACCACGCGTAGAGCGCGTCAACCGTCTCGACTGCCTGTTTGGCTGACACCAGCGTATGCCGATCGTCCGCCAATGCGCGCCAAAACAAGGCGTCGCCTTTAATAACCGACGCCTCACCGTTGATAAACAAAAACTCATCGTCGTACAAGCACATCGTCGCCGCCGCAAACGCGACGCCTTTGCTTGCCGCGGCTCGACCAAACGCAGCGCGCAACATCGGCTCATCCGGTGCGTCGAACACAATGTGCGGTTTGACATCGGTGGCGAAGCACCCGGCAAACTGCTTGATGGTGTTGCGATCCATTTGCAATTTTTCGATCGCGGCAAAAATTTCGCGCTGATAAATTTTGGGCACACGAGCGGGGTTGATGGTTGCCGTTAGATCGGGGTCTTCGAGGCGCCCGTCTAGTTCACTGGTGGCACCGATCCAGTCGAGAAAGCCGTCGGCGATTTCCTGATGCGTCGGCGCGCGAAAGCCGATGGAGTAAGTGGTGCAAAAGCCCTCGGTCTGCGTGGCGACGCCGTCGTGCGCGACGTGTGGCGGCAGATACAGCATATCGCCTGCGTTCACATCAAAGGTCTCGCTCGCTTGTATTTTTTTGAGAATTTTCAGTGGTGCGTCGGGGTCGAGCTCGAGATCGGTCTGCTCAGAGATTTTCCATTGCCGCGAACCAATACCTTGCAGCAGAAACACGTCGTACGAATCAAAGTGCGGGCCGACGCCGCCGCCCGGTGCGGCGAGTGAAATCATCACATCGTCCAGCCGCGCGTACGGCAAAAAATTAAACTTTCGGAGCAGCGCGTCGGCAGCGGGCAGGTGCAGGTTCAAGCCTTGCACCAGCAGCGTCCAGTCGCGCGCCGGCAACGCCGACAGGCGCTTTTTGGTGAATGGGCCGCTTTCGAGCGTCCAGGTTTTGCCGTCGCGCAGAATCAATCGCGATTCCACGGCTTCGGAGCAGGCCAAGGAGAACAGCGCCTTGCTATCGATCAGCTCCTCGAACGCAGGCACTGCGCTGCGCATCAAGCGCCACTGCTTTTGCCAATGCTTCGCCATGAAGTCACGCGGCGTGAGGCCGCCCAAAAGGGCAGGGTGAATAACATTGGCGGCGTTAGTTTTGGCGGTCATGTGCGATCCTGATTATTTTTATGGTGAGTATTAACGCGCCCGAGCAACGCCACGGCGGGCAAGCTTGCCAGCAGAATAAGTAATGACGGCAAGGCAGCTTCGCCGAGGCGTTCGTCTTTGACTAAGTTGTAGGTTTGCGTCGCCAACGTGTCGAAGTTAAATGGCCGCAGCGTCAACGTGGCGGGCAGTTCTTTCAGCGTGTCGATGAACACCAGCAGCGTCGCGGCGACCGAGCTGGTTTTGAGTGCCGGCCAATGCACTCGTGCAAACGCGCTCCAGCCGCTCACGCCGAGCACCCGCGCGCTGTCGTCGAGATGAAGTGGCATCCGTGAGTAGGCCGCCGAGATACTGCTCGATGCCACACCGTAAAAGCGGATGCTCGACGCGTAAACCAGCGCCAACACGCTGCCGGTCAAAAGTAGCCCGGGATTAACGCCCCACAGCCGCAAGCTCAGCGCAATAATTTGATTGTCTAGCCACGCCAACGGCAACAAAACCCCAATCGCCAATACCGCACCGGGCACCGCGTAACCGAAAGACAGCAGACGCTCGATGCGCAGCGCCGAGCGTTCGCGGTACAAACGCGCTCTGGCATGAAGCGTCAGCGACAAGCTCACCACCACCAACGAGGCCAACCCACCTACCAGCAGCGAATTGCCGGTCCATTTCAGAACGGCTGCCATCGACACCGCCACCCACTCACGTTCAAGCAGGCGCAGCAGCAGCAGCACCGGCAGCACGAATCCCAGCGTCAGCGGCAGCATGCACAACAGCGTGCGCGCCCACGCTGCAGCCTGCGACACCGGTTGCCCCATTCGCGCCGACGAAACGTGGCGGGCGCGCGTGTTGGCGTAGCGCGCGCGGCGGCGGCCGCGTCGTTCGAGCGACACAAGCACGATGACGGTGGTCAATAGAAGTGCTGCGAGTTGCGCCGCAGCGACCAAATCACCCATGTTTTGCCACGCCCGAAAAATGCCTGTGGTCAGCGTCTCGACCCCGAAATAGCTCACCGTGCCAAAGTCTGCCAGCGTTTCCATGAGCACCAGCAACGCGCCACCGGCAACGGCGGGACGCGCCACCGGCAGCGCTGCGCGCCACCATGCGGCTCGCGCGCTGAGGCCCAGCGTGCGCGCCGCTTCGAAAAGCTCCGCGCCGCGCTGGGCAAATGCGCTGCGCGCCAGCAAATACACGTAGGGATACAAGGTCAAACTGAACACGGTCACCGCACCGGGTAGCGACACCAATTCAGGAAACCAGTAATCGCCTTTAACCCAGCCAAAAGTCGCGCGCAACCCAGTTTGTGGCGGACCGCTGAACTGAAAAAAATCGGTCAACGCGTAGGCTGCAACATAGGCCGGCATCGCCATCGGCAGTAACAACGCCCACGACAAGAAGTCGCGTAGCGGAAAACGATAACGCTCAATTTGCCAAGCGCAGGCCACGCCGATACCGCTGGCTATCAGCGCGACTGACCCGCCCAACAGCACGGAATTACCGACGTAGGTGGGCAGCACGGTTGCCGCGTAATGCAGCCACAATCCGCTCGCGTTAGCGGCAAACATTTGCGCAATAAGCGTGGCGAACGGCAACGCAACTGCAATTAGCAGCAATGAATACGCAATAAAGCGCAACGGTGACCGGGCGGCGTGGGTTGAAGCCCTAGACAAGGCGTGCTCTCTATAATTTGCTTTATGGATGCTTGTAAAAATTCTAGTTGTTGGCATAACGTGCAACGCACGAGTTTCCCCGCAACCACAACGTACTCAACAGTACATGAAGATTGCGAGCTCCGCGCACCGCGGCAATTCGCCCGGACAACTGATTTTTAAAAGTGCTCCAATGAGGATTCTAGTTTCTAACGACGACGGCTATCTGGCGCCAGGCATTATTGCCTTGGCCGAGGCACTGTCGACGATCGCAGAAATCACGGTTGTGGCGCCAAGCCGCAACCGCAGCGCGACCTCCAACTCGATCACGGTTGATCGCGCGCTTCGCGTTGAGCGCGCTGATAACGGCTATTTTTATGTTGATGACGGCACGCCCGCCGACTGCGTGCATCTGGCGGTGACTGGGTTGCTTGATTTTCGACCTGATCTGGTGGTGTCTGGCATCAACGATGGCTCGAACTTGGGCGATGACACCATTTATTCCGGCACGGTGGCGGCGGCGATGGAGGGCTATTTGCTTGGTATTCCGGCCATTGCAGTGTCCCTCGCGGCACGTCCGGTGACGCACTTCGCAACCGCAGCTCAGGTAGCACTGGAGTTGGTGAAGCGTTATCAACACAGCAAACCCGCCGCACCATGGTTACTAAATGTAAACGTGCCCGATGTGCCGTTCGCGCAGCTCAAAGGGGTGCGCACGGTGCGCTTGGGCAAACGACATCAAGCGGAGCCGGTGGTGAAATCGGTGAACGAACAAGGCATCACTGAATATCGTGTTGGGCCGGTCGGCAAAGCCGCCGATGCCGGTCCGGACACCGATTTCGGCACCATTGCTGAAGGTTACGCATCGGTCACACCGCTATCAATTGATCTCACCAAATTTGACGCGCTGCATTTAGTGAAAGCGTGGCTCGCTTGAGTTCAACTTTCGAGCGCGCCGCTGCCGGCATCGGCATGGCTTCTGAGCGTACCCGGTTGCGCATGGTGGCACGGCTGCGCGAGCAGGGCATTCGCGACGAAACGGTGCTTGCCGCGATGGCGCAGGTGCCGCGGCACTTGTTTGTTGAAGAAGCGTTTGCCAGTCGTGCCTACGAAGACACCGCCCTACCCATCGGTTTCGCGCAAACTATTTCGCAGCCGTTCGCGGTTGCCCGTTCGTGCGAGTTGGCGCGGGGTGGCAAAAACATCGGATTAGCGCTCGAGATCGGCGGCGGCTGTGGCTATCAGGCCGCCGTTCTGGCGCGTCTGGCGCGCGAGGTCTACACGATCGAGCGCATCGGCGCGTTGGCCGCCAAAGCGCGGCAAACCTTGTCAAGCATTGGTGTAAGTAACGTCAAAGTGCGTAACGCTGATGGTCGCGAGGCGGCGTCTAACGTGGTGCAGTTTGACGCTATTTTGGTTGCCGCGGGTGGCGCCACGGTGCCGCCCAATTTATTGAGTTTGTTGTCCGACGGCGGGCGCATGGTGATTCCGCTCGGCACGACTGAACATCAGCGCCTCACGCTGGTCACACGCACAGGAGATAATTTTCAGCAACAAGCTTTTGACGAGGTGGTTTTTGTGCCGCTGAAGTCTGGGCAGGAGTAGGACGCATCTATCAATCTCTTTTTTGGGTACATTTCGGCGTTGCGTATGCTCGTAATCTTCGCGCGCCTTTAAGCGCCTTTTAAGTACATTTCAGCTGCTCCGCGCCGAGCGCCTTGCCTATCGCCCCGACGAAGCAAATTTTTAGACGCGTCCCGGATTAAAAATTAGAAAGATTTTGCGCATGCAATCACGCACCGTTTTGTTAATACTTTCGGCGTTAACGCTCGCCGTCTCCTCGGCGTGTACCACCAGCGTCCCCGCTCCAGTGGTTGATCGCAATGCACGGCCCATCACGCCTCAGCCTGAGGTGCGCCCGCTGCCGCCGTTAGCCGCTGTGCCCGTCAGTCCGCTTCCGGCGGGCAGCACTGCTGGGTCGCAGTTCTACGTGGTGCAGCGCGGCGAAACGCTCTACGGCATTGCGCGCAGCAACGGAGTTGATGTCAACGCACTGATGCAATGGAACAACATGGCGATTGGTGCCGCATTGCGTGAAGGGCAAGTGTTGCGTATGTCCCCGCCACTTGGCGCTGCGCCCGCCGCCTCAGGGGCCGGCACCACGATCGCCACCCTTCCGTCCAGTGGCTTGATTCAGGGTCAGCCGCTTCCCGCCACGGGTGCACCCAATGCCTCGCTCTCACCGATCACCGGACCCGCTGTGACCCCGGTTGAGGCGCCGCTAAAGCGCGATCCAAAAGCGCAGCGTTTGCCGTACACCGACGCCGCACTCGCCAGTCTTCAGCGCGGTGATGCAGCGGCCGCTCCGGGTGCTGCTGAGCCGCGAACCGTAGCGCCGACGGCGGGGAACGCGTCACCCGCGCCCGCAGTTGCTGCGGCGGCTAGCCCAATGAGCAGCATTGACGTCGAGATTAAACCGGGCAGTGGCGTCGAGCGCGACGGTATTGCCTGGACGTGGCCGACTTCGGGCAAAGTATCGAGCAAATTTAACGATAAAGCGCCGATGAAAGGTATCGACATTGCTGCCAATGCTGGCACGTCGGTGGTGGCCGCGGCGTCAGGCAAAGTGATTTATGTCGGCAAAGAGCCGCGCGGCTATGGCCAGATGATCGTGGTGAATCATGCCAAGGAAACGGTGAGCGTGTATTTCCACACCGACAAAGTGCAGGTGAAAGAGCAGCAGCGTGTATTGCTTGGCCAAAAGCTAGCCGAAGTCGCCGACAGCTCCAGCAACAAAATGCACTTTGAAGTGCGCCGCCAGGGCAAGCCTCTGGACCCGATTGCTCTGATGCCGCGATAGGCTGAGTTTATTGACGGACAGCTGCTCGCCCGTTTCAAGCGAGGTGCGGCAGGAACTTTTTTTGATCGCTAAGCAGTGGCAGTAGATTGCTGGCCACTGAATCTAGAACACGCCAGGCTATCGACAGATAAGCCGTTCACCCAAAGCTGATGTTCACGCAAGCGCTTTGACAGCGTCCAATACCGCTTGCGCGTGACCCGCGACTTTTACGCCGCGCCACTCAGTGGCTGGCTTGCCATCAGCGCCAATCACGAACGTGCTTCGCTCGATGCCGCGCACTTGCTTGCCGTACATGTTCTTCATTTTCATCACGCCAAACTCCGCGCAGAGCTTCTCTTCTGCATCGGAAATCAGCACGAACGGAAAACCGTGCTTCGCGCAAAAGTTGTCGTGCGATTTCACGCTGTCGCGCGATACGCCAACAACGATAGCGTTAGCTGCGGCGAACTGATCGTGCAGCGCGGCGAAGTCGATGCCCTCAGTGGTGCAGCCCGGCGTACTGTCTTTCGGGTAGAAATAAAGCACCACGATTTTTCCCGTGTGGTCGGACAGATTAAAGGTGCCGCCGCCGCTGGTGGGAAGTTTGAAATCGGCGGTTTTGCTGGGGTCCATCTTGCTGCAAATCTTTAAAAAATTACCGGCGCATCGATTTGCCGAGGTTGTGTAGGTAGGGCGATCCCTGTTTCATCAGTGTGCCAGAACGGCCGGCGATTTCGCCCCAGTCAACCTCGCAATACGGCAGGCTGGTGGCTTCCAGCGTGCTGCAGTAGGAACCGGTGCTGACCAGTGTGTAGCCCTGTTCGCGCCAGCCTGCAAGCAGTCGTTCCATCACCGGCAACAGCGCCATTCCCTCAAGCTCGGCATGTAGCGTGAAGACGTGATCTTGGGTGGGCGCTGCGGTGAGATTGAGCAGGTGCAGATGCGCGTTGTCGGCGGTGCAGCCGTCGACCCCGATCAGCTCGTCGAGCGTGGGCAAGGTGCCGGTGATTTGCGCAACCGGAAGGGGCTCAGCGCGCACCAGCGGCCAAAACGCAGGGATTGCCGCGGGACTAAATGCGCCCGCCCGCGCATCGCTGGCATAGTGATAACCGAGCGTGCCTTGGTGACGCAGTGCCTCGACGCTCATCTGCCAGCCCGCAGCACCCCATGTCAGGGAAGGCGTGCCGAAAACTTTGATGAATCGCTCGTGGGCGCGGTCCATTTGCTCGCGCGTCCACTCGGGCGAGTTTTTCATCACGTTGTCTTGCCAACCGACATGATCCCAACAGTGAATGCCGCATTCAAAACCGGCATCACGCGCCGCGCGCATCGGGTCCGAGGCGCGCACACCAATGTCGGGGCCGGGGATGAGCGTGCCGTACAGCAAGGTTTTCAAACCGTAGTTCGACCGCACCGAGGTTCGCCGAACTTTGGCGATAAATCCGGGCCGAAAAATACGCTTGATGGCGCGACCGGTGTTGTCAGGCCCCATCGAAAAAAGGAAAGTCGCGCCTACTTGTTCGCGCTTAAAAAGTTCGACCAGTCGGGGCACGCCTTGTTGCGTGCCGCGCAAGGTGTCGACGTCAACTTTTAAACAAAGAAACGGCATCAGGCTTGTTGTGCGAGCGTGATTGCAGCGGCTTCCTCACGGTAGGTTTCAAGAATTTTTCGTAGTGCACGTGCCATCGTCACCCGCGGCAGCCAGTCCAGTTCGTCAACGGTATTGGTGATGCGTGGGTTGCGATCTTGCACGTCTTGATAGCCAACGCCGTAGTAGGCGTCGGCGGTGGTGCTGACGATGGTGGTTTTTGCCGCTCCGGCCTGATATTCAGGATATTCAGGTGCGATTTTGAGCAGCATCTCGGCGAGCTCACGCACCGAATGATTGTTTGCCGGATTGCCGATGTTGTAGATTTTTCCGGTGGCGATGCCGCGCGGATTCTCGATGATCGTCATCAGCGCCGCAATAGCGTCTTCGACGTCGGTGAAGCTGCGTCGCGCGTTGCCGCCATCTACCAATTGAATCGGTTCGCCGCGAATAATATGCCCGATAAATTGGGTGATCACGCGCGCGCCGCCAGGGCTGCTCGAGGTCAGCGAGTCTAGGCCAGAGCCGATCCAGTTGAATGGGCGGATCAAGGTGTAATCCAGCTCGCCTTTCATCCCGTGCGCATAAATGATGCGATCCATCAACTGCTTGGCGACCGAATAAATCCAGCGCGGTTTGTTGATCGGGCCGACGATGAAGTCTGACGTTTCAGAGTCAAACTCGGAGTCTTTACACATGCCGTAAACCTCGGAGGTCGACGGAAAAATTAGGCGCTTTTTGTGCTTCACACACATGCGCACAATCGGCAGATTCGCTTCGAAGTCAAGCTCAAATACGCGCAACGGATCGCTGACGTAGGTCGCTGGTGTGGCAATCGCCACCAGCGGCAACACCACATCACAGGCGGCTACTTGCTCGTCAATCCACGCGGTGCTGGTGAGCATGTCGCGCTCATGAAAGTCCATGCGCGGATGGTCAAGCAGGCTCTTCACACGATGCGAGCCCAAGTCCAAACCGACGATTTGCCAGTCGGTGTTGGCGAGTATTGCGCGGCTTAAATGGTGGCCGATAAAGCCGTTTGCACCGAGGATAAGAATTTTTTTCATAACGAAGCCTTGTCTACTGGCCCTATTGTTTCATGCGGCGCAGTTTTCGTGCCGAGCGGTGAACTCAGCAGCCGCGTTTCGCAAAAAACCAATTTCGAGTGGCCGCGAAATCTAAAGCGGCACCGGCGACGATCAACGCAAGCGGTTCAAGTAACCGGCCATCGCCGCATGAGATGGCGGCGCGTTGATGATCGCAGACGACGCTACCCGCGGCCAACGATTGATTATCAGCGCTGCTGGCAACCGGTCGTGCGCGAGCAATGATCAGCCGTTCGCCGCCAATTTCGCAGAATGCTCCCGGGTAGGGCGGCGCGACCGCGCGAATCAGGTTATGCACCGCACGCGCCGATTGGCTCCAGTCAATACGGCCATCTTCGGGCTTGCGACCGGAAAAATACGAGCCTGCTTTAATGTCGAGCGGCACGCTTACTGCCGTTGCCGCGACCAGTTGCGGTAACGCGCGACAGAGCGTCATCTCAGCCGCGACCACAACTTTTTGAAATACCTCGTGGGCAGTGTCGTCGCCCAAAATCGGCACTGACATTTGTGCGACAAGATTGCCGGCGTCGGGCTTCACCTCCATGTAGTGCAACGACGCGCCGGTCTCGGTCTCGCCATGCAACACCGCCCAATTGATGGGCACCCGCCCCCGATATTTGGGCAGCAGTGAGCCGTGCATGTTGAGCGCGCCGCGTGTGGGTATCGCCAGCAGTGCTGGGCCGAGCATTTTTCGGTAGTAGAACGAGAAGAAAAAGTCTGGCGCCAAGGCGCGAATGCGCTCCACCGTGAGCGGATCGTTCGGATCGTCCACGGTCAGCGTTTCGATGCCGTGTTCCGCACAAACGGCGGCCACCGAGTCATACCAAATGGTCTCGGTCGGACTGTCCTCATGGGTCAGCACCAACGGTATGCGAATGCCCTGGTCGAGCAGCACGCGCAGGCAGCGTACGCCTACATTGTGATACGCAAAGACCACCGCTGTGGTCTGGTTGGCCGCCACCGCGTTAGTCTGATTGGCCGCCACAGATGTGGTTCCTGACGTCACGCCAAATTCCGCGCCGAAGGAATGTCGTTGGCACCGGTGGGCAGGGCCGCGTCGGTTTGTTCCACCACGCGGTCAATCACGTAGCGTGGGCGATCTCGCACTTGCAGGTAGATGCGTCCGACATATTCGCCCACAATGCCCAACCCGAAAAGCACCATTCCGGTCAGAAAGAATTGCAGGATGTCGCGGTCGAGCAACGCGCGCATCGCATCCCAAAATGGCAGCGTAAACATGCGATACGCCATCAGTCCAAGGTAGGTGATCACAGAGCCTACTGCGACCGCCATACCGAGCAACGAAAACATCTGCAACGGCAACAGCGAGAAACCGGTCATCAAGTCAAAGTTCAAACGCAGCAGTTGGTAGAACGAATACTTCGATTCGCCAGCAGCGCGCTCGGCGTGGGCCACGACAACCTCGGTCGGATGGATGGCGAAGGTGTAGGCGAGGGCAGGAATAAAGGTGCGTACTTCGCGCGTTTGATTCACCAAATCAACGATGCGTCGCGAATACGCGCGAAGCATGCAGCCCTGATCGGTCATCTTGATTTTGGTGGTTTTTTCGCGCACCACGTTGATCATTTTTGATGCCGCGCCGCGCCACCACGCGTCACCGCGGCGCATATCGCGAATCGAGCCGACGTAGTCAAAACCTTCGCGGTACGCCACCAGCAATTTGTATATTTCTTCCGGCGGATTTTGCAGATCGGCGTCGAGCGTCACGGCGACCTCACCGCGCACATGTGCGAAGCCCGCGATGATGGCGCTGTGCTGGCCAAAATTGCCCGAGAACAACACAACGCGCGTCTCGTTGGGGCGAATCCGTTGTTGCTCAAGCAGCATTCCTGCCGAACGATCTTTGCTGCCGTCGTTAATGAAGATCACTTCATACGGCGTGTTCAGCGCGTCTAGTGCTGGGTAGAGTCGCGCAAACAACTCAGGCAGCACATCCTCCTCGTTGTATACCGGGATAACGACGGAAAGATTTGGAATCATGCGTGGGCTAGCGCTTGGCGTTGTTTAAAACTAGTTGCAGACTATCGCACACAAAGTCGATGTCTTCCAGCTGCAAACCGGCATGTAGTGGAAGTGTGAGGGTGCTGTTCGCGATCAGTTCCGTGTTCGGCAAATCGCCCACGTTCCAGCCTTGTTTGCGAAAAACGGAGGTGAGATGCGGGGCCTCGTACGATACGCTAGTGGCCACGCCCCGCGCCTTCATCGCGTCCATAATTTCAGCGCGTGATTGGCTGAGCTGATCGAGCGGCAGGCGAATGGCAAACATATTCCAACTATGGCCCGCCTCATCGCCCGCGTGACCTGCGGGCGGCAACAGTTGGTCCGCCAAAAACGCAGGCAGGCGCTGCAAATAGTGCATCGCCAAGCTGCGCCGATGCGCGCAAAATCCATCGAGTTTTTTGAGCTGCGCGCGACCGATGGCGGCACTGACGTCGGTCATGTTGAATTTGCCACCCGGAAAATCCACGTCGCGCGTTTGATCCGGCAGGCGGCTGATGCCGTGGAAACGCAGCACTTCAACGCGCTTGGCGTCCAGCACCTCGTTGCAAACCAGCGCGCCGCCTTCAATGGTGGTCATGTTTTTGTTCGGATGAAACGAGAACAGTGCGATGTCGCCGAACGAGCCGATGCTGCGGCCTTGCCATGATGAACCCACCGCAAGTGCTGCGTCTTCGATCACGCGCAATTTATGCTCTGCGGCAAACGCGTACAGCGCGTCCATGTCGCAAGCGAGGCCGGCGTAGTGGGTTGGAATGATGACTTTCGTTTTCGCGGTGACGCGTCGCGCTGCGTCCAACATATCAATGTTGCGTGACTTCAAATCAACGTCGACAAACACCGCGCGAGCGCCGACTTTTTCGACCATATTGCCGCTGGAGAAAAACGTTTGCGCACCAATCAGAACTTCGTCCCCAGCGCCGATCCCCAGCATTTGTAGGGCCACTTCCAAGGCTGCGGTTTCGCTGGTGAGCACGCGGGTGGGACGGCCAGCAAAGTATGCAGATAGCTCGTTTTCAAGTGCCAGCACGTTGGGCCCAGAGGCGATCCAGCCCGAACGCAACACAGCATCGGAGGCCGCGAATTCTTCTTCGCCCAGTAGCGGGGCAGCAAAGGCAATAGTCATTTTGAAACCGAAGTGGAAACGAGAATAACGCCGACAATGATGAAGCCGACGCCGATTAATTTTTGTATGGTCAGCGACTCGCCAAACAGCCACCACGCGGCCATTGCATTGACCACGTAGCCGATCGAGACCAGCGGATAGGCCACGCTTACTGGCAGCCGCGAAAGCGTTGCAATCCAGGTGAACAGGCTGATGCCGTAACAGGCAAACCCAGCCCAAAACCACGGAACGCGAGCGATGCTCATAAGCGTGTTTACGGTGTTTGCATCGCCGAAACTCACCGTGCCGACGATGTTGGTGCCGGCCTTCAAAAACAGTTGTGCGGCCGCGTTAAGCAGCACGCTCAGCAGCGCAATCGACAGTGCGGTGCCGGTCACGGCTCGTGCCTGGCGATGATCACGCGCCGCAAATCGGCAGCCACTACGCGGTAGTCCAGACCTTCAAAATCCATGCGCATCAGCTGATCGAAATCGGTGACGGCAT
Source organism: Burkholderiales bacterium (assembly GCA_014378555.1). Taxonomy (GTDB): domain Bacteria; phylum Pseudomonadota; class Gammaproteobacteria; order Burkholderiales; family Casimicrobiaceae; genus Casimicrobium. Next base: position 15,183 of record JACMNN010000021.1, read on the forward strand.
AGGCTCGTTGCGACCCGTGCCATTCAATCGCAAAGTCGCTAAAGTTGAAGCGCACTTTGCCCGGTTCAAACCATGCGCCGAGACCCATTTCATCTAGGTAATCCACCAACGTCAAGGTGCGCCCCAAGTAAGGCGGTACCGTCTGCTCGTAAATGCCGATTGAATAAAACGCGTCGGCTTTGCTGTAGGTCGACTCGGACGCCAAAAAGTCTTTCACCAATTGCTGGCTGGAGGTGCTGGCGGCCAGCGCTTCATAGCCGCTCGCCGCGACGCTGCCGCCGACGGTGGCCAATACTGCAGCGACCACAATCGCGTCGATTCGTCGGCCCCTGTTGTTCAATCGATACGCCGCATAAATCGCGATGACGAATATCACACCACCCAGGCCTGCATAGACCGAGAAAGCGTTGACCATGCCCGGAGTGTAGGCATCGTTCACAAATTGGTCGCGGAACATAACCAGCGCAAATAGTGACAACGGAATAACCGCCATCATCAGCAGCAATTGTGTAAAAAAGCGTTTCGTGTAACCCACCATGACCGGCGCCAAAAGCATCGCCACGGCGGGCGTAATCGGCAGCAAATACGACGGCAATTTTGATTGCGATACGCTAAAAAAGACAAACTGAAACACGCACCAGATAGTCAGCAACAACGGCACGTTGATCGTCGCGCTGGCGTAAGATTCGCGCACCGCTTGCCGTCCATCGCGGCGCAAAAATCCGAGTAGCGCCGGTGTCCACGGAGCTAGGCCGACGATCAATACCGGCACGAAATACAACATCGATCCAAGTCGGTTATGTTCGCTGCTGGAGAACCGCGAAAAGTGCTCGTAAATAAAAAAGAAATTCGCCCATTCTGGGTTGCGCGATTGCACCAGCAGCGGCCACGGGGCGGCAATGGCCAGAAACGCTATGGGCCCCCAAATCCATTCAAGTTGGGTGAGCAACTTCCACTGTCGGGTGATCAGCAGATAGATCACAAAAATCGCCCCCGGCAATACGATGGCGACTAATCCCTTGGATAAAAATCCAAGTGCTGCGCCTGCCCATGCCGCCACCATCCATGCCCGCGTCGCCGTCGCCGTTTGGCCGGTGACGCCAAAGCCGCGCATCAACCCGACCAGCGTTAATGTCATGAAGGCGGCAAGCCCCATGTCGGTGGTGTTGATGTGCGCGATCAAAAAGTAATACAACATGGCCGCAAGCATGGTGCTGGCGACCCAAGCCATGTCGCGTCCCGCAAGCGCCCGCACGGCCAACCACACCATCCACAACCCGAACAGACTGGTTGCCGCTTGCCACCAGCGCGCCGCAAAATCGCTTTGCCCGAACGCCTGAAACGCAAGGGCTGTGGCCCAGTATTGCAGAGGCGGTTTTTCGAAGTATTTAAGGCCGTTCAACGTCGGCGTAACGTAGTCAGCAGACAGCGCCATCTCGCGTGCGATCTCGGTGTAGCGACCCTCGTCTGGGCGCACTAGAGTGCGGCTTCCCGTTGGCCACAGCCAGGCGGCCAGAAAAAGTGCTGCCAAAAGAGCGAGGAGGGGGCGGGAGAGAGTCACGTTGGGGATGCTAGCAGACGGTTTTTTGTCATTGAATTGGTGCGCGTGAGTGCGTTGGCGGTGTGCGGTCAGTGTGAAGTTATTCTCTACTTGACGACTATTCGCACTCAGCCGGATTTTACGTGCGCCAGATTTCGATCCATTAGTCGCCAACCAGCGGCCTGCGGTCAGCGGTCAGCGTGGCATCTCGGGGGCGCTAGGGAAGCGCAGATTTATTTATTGTTTCGTCGTTCCGGCGTAGGCCGGAATCCATGCGCCCCTACTAATCAATAGGTTATGTTGGATGTGGGCCCCGGCCGCCTGTCACCCCGGTGCAGACCGGGGCGGGGAGACGAAAAGATCCGTGTTTCCCAAGCAATGGAGACCAGCAATATTGATGTAGAGCAAAGATACGCGCTAACCTTTCAACCTTCAGAGGTTTGGCGCAAAGCGGACGCCATGCAGCCTTCGACCTAGCAAAGAGCAATGGTTGAGCAGCTTGACGCCTTCGGCGTTTGCAATGGTCCGGGTGCTGTAATCACGCTAATTTTTCGATGGGTGTATTCGCTAAAAATGATAATTTTCGTCTTTATTGCCTGCCCCGCTGTGCCCAAGACTCATGGGTGATCTGGTACCACCGTTATCAATAGGGTCGCCACTGTCATCCGAAAAAACCATCTGTTCCCCACCCCAAAAGCGTTCGCCTCACCCCAGCCATGTCAAAACTGTTTGATTCACGACGAAGATCGCGTCCGCTAGCCGCTAGCCTCGTCATGCTGGCAAGCATCACACTCACCGCCTGTGCGGTCGGCCCTACCTACTCGCCACCGCCAACCACTGGGGTCAGCGCATGGCAGGCACCCGTGCCGCACGACGGCGATGTGACCGCTTTGGCTGGCTGGTGGGCACGCTGGAATGACGCCACACTGGTGGCATTGATTGAGGCTGCGCAGGCAACTAATGCAACGCTCGATCAAGCTGCAGCGCGAATAAAGCAGGCGCGCGCCGGACAAATTGTTGCCGGCGCGTCTCTGCTGCCTGCAGTAAACGGCAGCGCCAGTGCCAGCCGCGGTAATTTGCTTGGGCAAAGCCTGGGCCTTGGCGTGCTCAGCAGCGTGTCAGCGTCGGCGCAAGCGGCATGGGAGATTGATTTGTTTGGAGCGAACCGGCGCGGTCGCGAGGCGGCGACGGCGCGTTTGGGCGCGCGTTCGCTTGATTGGCATCAGGCGCGTGTTTCGCTCGCCGCCGACGTCGCGGCAAACTATGTCAACCTGCGCGTCAACGAGGCGCTGGTCACTGGCTACCAGCGCGATGTTGCGAGCCGCCAGGAAACTTCGCGATTGACGGGGCTTAAAACCGACGCCGGTTTCGAAGCCCCCGCGAACGCAGCACTGGCGCGCGCCAGCGCTTCAGAGGCAGCAGCGCGACTCACCGCGCAACGCGCCGAGTTGGACCTTGGCGTGAAAGCATTGGTCGCTCTGACCGGGCTTGATGAAAGTGCGCTGCGCAACACGCTGGCCGCCGGCCGCGCTCAGGTACCCAACGGAGCGAACTTGCGCATCGATCAAGTGCCGGCCAACGTACTGGCGCAGCGCCCTGATCTCGCCGCTAGCGAGCGTGAGTTGGCGGCGCTGACAGCAGACATTGGCGCAGCGGAGGCGGATCGTTATCCGCGAATTTCACTGACCGGATCAGTCGGCTATAGCCTGGCGCGTATTGCCGGCAGCAGCGCCGGTGCGGCCACTTGGGGTTTCGGCCCGAGCGTGGACATTCCGCTGTTTGATGCGGGTCGACGATCAGCCGTGGTTGAGCAGGCGAAAGC
>JACMNN010000128.1 GCA_014378555.1 Burkholderiales bacterium
AGGGCTGCAATTTCCCGTGGTGAGGACGACGCCCAAGTCATTTCGCAGCTATCGTTTAAGCGGATCAAAATGCTTCTTAATTCCCTGCCAACAGTCGGAATACTGCGCCTGCAATTCATGTGATTGCAGCGCCTGTTGTGTAGGTCGAATTACGGTGCGCGTCTCAAACATAAACGCCATGGTGTCGGTGAGGTAATGCGGCTTGGAGGTGTCCGCGTTTGACGCCTTTTCGAACGTCTCCGCATCAGGGCCGTGGCCGGTCATGCAGTTGTGCAAGCTCGCCCCGCCAGGCAAAAACCCTTCTGCTTTCGCGTCATAGGCGCCGTGAATGAGTCCCATGAATTCACTGGAAATATTGCGATGAAACCATGGCGGACGGAAGGTATCCTGCGCCGCAAGAATACGCGGTGGAAAGATGACGAAATCTATATTGCTCACGCCGGGCGTGTCGGACGCTGAATGCAGCACCAAAAAAATTGACGGATCGGGGTGATCAAAACTGATCGATCCGATCGCGTTGAAGCGCCGTAGATCGTATTTGTAAGGCGCGTAATTGCCATGCCATGCGACCACATCCATTGGCGAATGGTTCATTTGCGCCGACCACAAATTGCCGCCGAATTTCGCTATTAACTCGGTCGGTGCATCGTTGTCTTCATACGCTGCCACCGGGGTCAGAAAATCGCGTGAATTGGCAAGGCCGTTCGAGCCAATCGGGCCGCGATCTGGCAGTCGAAAGTGTGCGCCAAAGTTCTCGCAAATGTAGCCGCGAGCGCCTTCACTCAGATGCGCGTCAAGCAATTCAACACGAAAGCGCACACCCCGCGGAACCACCACGATTTCTTGCGGTTCGGCGTCGATCACGCCGAGTTCAGTGACAAAGCGCAAACGCCCGAGCTGCAACACAATCAGCATCTCACCGTCGGCGTTGTAGAACACGCGCTGTGTCATCGAGCGATTCGCAGCAAACAGGTGGATGCCGCAACCCGATTGCGCATGCGGATCACCGTTGCCTGCATAGGTCACGATACCTTCCAAGAAATCGGTTGGCGCGGATGGAATGGGCAGCGGATCCCAGCGCATCTGATTGGGCGGTGTCGGCACTTTCGCGAAGTCACTCAGCAAATTACCGGCACTAATTTGCTTGAACGGCGTGTGCATCGCCGACGGTCGAATGCGATACAACCACGAGCGCCGGTTGTCTGCGCGAGGTGCAGTGAATGCGCTACCCGTGAGTTGTTCGGCGTAGAGTCCGTACGGGCATTTCTGCGGCGAATTTCGTGCCACTGGCAATGCGCCAGCAAGGCACTCGGTGGCGAATTCGTTGCCGAAACCGGATTGATAGCTACGTGGGTCGTTCATCGTTTTGCCCTCTGCATTGCATCTTTCAATACGTCAAGCTCTCCGATGTGATTGGCAAGCAGCAGCACCAGCTTTGCGTTCATTTGATGACTTTGTTCGAGCGTGAGCTCGCGGTGCGCATCAATCAGCGCCTCGTAGAACTCATCTGCGTTGCTGAAGTTGGGCTCGATATTAAGTTGAGTCATGCTCATTTAGTCTTCCCGCAGGCGCGCGCAACCGCTGCAAGCACCGCCTGTTGGTCATAGCTACGCCAGCGCGCACAAACATGTTGATCGGGGCGGAACAGGTAAGTGCTGCCCGGCTGCGCATCGTAGCGGCTTAGCCATTCGTGTGACGCGACGATTTTCTCGGCTTCTATCTTGCGGGGGAGGGAATGAAATCGGCGCGAGGATATCTCATGGCTTCCCGCAGTGCCGATCGGCTCTCGCTGCGGTGAAACAGGCGAAATGTGGAGTTCACCCTCCGGCCTTAACACGATGACTTTAAATTCGCCGCCACCCAACAATCCCAAAAACCACTCAGCTTTTCCATCGACAAAAACTGGGGCATCCAGCGCTGCCGCGCCTGGCCCCATCGTTCCAGAAAACGTATCGACATCACAGGTGTTTAACGGCGAAGTATGTAGCGTTGAGGGCAGTGACAGTCGTCCGGAATTCACCAGCTTTCGGGCAAATGGATGCTCGTTCGCCAGTTCAAGCACGGCGTTGCGAAACACATGGCTGATCTCGCTTTTGGGCGTGATGAAATCAGTCGCACGCGTTGAATTCAAAATGTTTTCATCAGCTGCGTATTCACGCTCTTGGGCATAACTGTCAAGTAGCGTGTCTGGCGCGTCGCCTGCCACCACGCGCCCTAATTTCCAACCCAGATTGTCTGCGTCTTGCACGCCAGAGTTCGCGCCTCGTGCGCCAAATGGCGACACCGAATGTGCGGCGTCGCCAGCGAACAGCACTCGACCATGGCGAAAGCGCTCCATTCGCATGCAGGCGAAGGTGTACACGCTGATCCACTCAAATTCAAATTCAGCGTCGGCACCGAGAAGCGCTTGCACTCGCGGGCGCACCCGCTCGGGTTTTTTCTCTTCCTCTGGATCAGCATCCCAACCGAGCTGAAAATCGATGCGCCACACGTTGTCCGGCTGCCGATGTAGCAGCACCGACTGATTCGGATGAAACGGCGGATCAAACCAAAACCAGCGCTCGCTAGGGAAAGGTGCGGTCATTTTTACGTCGGCAATCAGAAACCGATCGCGGAACGTTTGGCCTTTGCTTTCAAGGCCGAGAAATTTACGCAGCGCAGAGCGTGAGCCGTCACACGCGACGACGTAGTCGGCGTGGATAGCGTAGCTGCCATCGGGTGTTGCAACGGTCAGGGTCACGCCTTCGGCATCGTTCTCTAGCCCGACAACACGGCTGTGCCAGCGCACGTCAATCTGTGGCGTTTGCGCAACCGCATCAAACAAAAATCCCTCTGCGTAATACTGCTGCAAATTGATGAATGCGGGCCGTCGATGGCCGTCCTCGTCGAGCAAATTGAAGCTGTAAACCGGCGCGTCGCGAAAGAACACTTTGCCGACATTCCACGACACGCCCTTCGCCACCATGGCGTCACCCACGCCTAAGCGATCCCAGATTTCTAGCGTGCGTTTAGCGAAGCAGATGGCGCGTGATCCGGAGGACAGTTTGTCGTCGTCATCGAGGATGACTACCGGAATATTTTGCTGCGCTAGATCCAAGGCGAGCGTCATGCCGACTGGGCCTGCGCCTACGATTACGACGGTGTGACGCGCAGGAGCCCCTGCGTTTTGGTCAGCGCGGCGGGTGTGGGCGAAGCGTTTGGCTTGGTAGTCCACGGTAGATTATTCCGCTGTGCGGTTGTCGTTGGGGGCGCTGTCTGTGCCCACTTTGGCGTTGCCACGCGGAGAGGATAGGTTG